>JASHSD010001008.1 GCA_030036985.1 Bryobacteraceae bacterium | reverse complement strand
TCAAGGACTTCGTGAAGCAGTACGATGCGCTGGAATACGCCGTGGACCAGTATGAAATTCTGCGGGGCCATCAGAGCGGCTCGGTAAAGCAGGTCGACGATCTGTTCTATTACCTGATCGGGGAACATCTGTCCCCGGGTACCGCGCAAGGCCCCTGGTTTCAAGAGGCTCTGGCCGAGTCCGAGTTCACGGCGCTGAACCTGGACAAGAAATCCGCGGCGAACAAGGGCACGCTGCTGGCGATGAACTTTCTGCACAACTGGGTTTCCGACAACCGCCTCCTGACGATCGACGAAAACGCGGAATCAAGTGTCAGGGGACTGGAAAACAGGGCCATCACCGCCGGTGACGATCTGGAAAAGGTCGCGGAGAATCTGGGTGTGCTCGATGAAGCGGTTACGCTGCACCGGCCGGCGTGGCTTGCCCAGGCCAATTTCAGCGCAGATGAATACCCGGCGCTGAAAGACCTGGAGGCGCTCGATTTCGCCACCGACGATATGATCGCGTCCATCGGGAAGTGCGGCCAAGAGCAGCAGACTGATGCAAGGGACGATCTCATGCTGGGCGGCGAAGGCGGCGCCGGCCAGCTGCTCGAACAGCACGGAAATGACATCGAAATGTCCGCCGCCGCTTCCGCTCTGAGTAACGGAATCCGTTGGCTGCTGCAGCAGGACTTCATGAACTCTCAGCAGGCGGCGACGCGCTTCAATATCCCGATCCTGTGGGACACAGCCCAACTGAACCGGACGAAAGCTCTCAGGGACAGCTACGACCGGTTCGTGAAGGAACGCCTCCCCGGGCTGCCGCCTCGGGAACGTGCCGGCCTGCAGTACGCGGCTCTCTACAATCTCGGACAGGCAACAGCTGACGGAGTGTGGCGTGCGGCCACAACTCCCACCAGCGGCGACGAAGAAGAGCTGCTGCTCGAAATCAGAAGCTTCCGCGATGCCGCGCCGCTGCTGCAGCAACTGTCGGCAAACCTTCCCTCATCGGTAACCGGACTGAACCGCCTGCGGAATCTTCTGGCCCTGCAGGCGGTGGATCTGGGCGCCCGCCTCAATACCGACCTGAAGCAGACGCCTCCCTACAAATACTCGGATGAAGGGCTCCGCAACTGGGATGGCGTACGGCCTCTGTCGCAGGCCATGTGGGAGGCGGAGACTCCCGAACTTCTCGACGACTATCTCGCGCAGGAACGGGAGAGGATCAAAAGTCTGGCCACGGATTACGCGCCACCGTTGGATGCCTGGCTGCAGCAGAACAGACTTGACGAGTTAGCCGATGTTGCGCGATGGACAGCAATAGGGCGGGATCTGAAAGACTACGACGCGAAGAAACCGGGAAATCCGCTGAGCGCGCTCGAGACGTTCATCCGCACCGGCGAAGACAAAATTATCCCGTCCCAGGGGTGCGCTTCGCCCAGCCGGGCCGGCGGCGCGGGAGACTACTTTACGGCGATCCGTTCGAATCTGCAGGCACAAATCCGGAGCAGATGCGCAACCCTGCTGCTCAACGCCTACAACACGAACGTCGCCGGATTTTTCAATCAAAAGCTGAAAGGGCATTTCCCGTTTGGCCCCCTGACTTCAATGGCCGACCCGGTTGATACAGGCCTGTTTTTCGCGCGGATCGCACAACAGGCGCCTCCGTTCCTTTCCTTTGTCGCGAACAATCCGGTGAATGCCGATGCACGTGCATTTGTGGAATCGGCGGACGCGGCAAGACAGATGTTCACCGGGGGCCTGAACGAAGGCCGTCCGTTCGCGGATGTCATGGTTTCTTTTCGAGCCAACCAGTCGGCGGAGGTTGACGGCAACGAAATCATCCAATGGGAATTATCCGCGGGAGATCAGAGAGCCGGATCGCCGGGACCGGCGGGAGGGGTGCGCTGGCATTACGGCCAGCCCATCCGCGTTCTGATGCGCTTTGCCAAAGACTCGCCGGATGTGCCCCGCGCTGGTCCGACCGAGCCGGGCATGAATGTGGACGACAGAACTGTAACCTGGAATTTCACCACCCCCTGGGCCTTGTTCGAATTACTGACCCGACACGGTGCGCAGGAATCGGATTTCGGGGCAGGCAGCGATGCGTCAAAAGGATTGCTGAGTTTCGAAATCCCCATCGTTGCGGATACTTCGCGGCTGAAGAAGCCGGGCGTTGTGGCCGCGAAGCCGGGGACGGCGCGTGTGTTTATCCGATTGACCCTGCGCGTCACGGAAGGCAAAGATCAGCGGGACGTTGCCTTGGCTCCTTTTCCACAGCAGCAGGCGCCGACAGCGCAGCCGCCCGCGAGCGTGGGAGCGGCCCCGGCGCCAGGCGCATCGATTCTGGAGTAATATGCCGGTCACAATTGTGTTTCAATTCGATATCGATAAGTTGTTGATTCCGATTACCCCGGATGAGCCGGCGGGCGCCAATCTCCGTTACGATCCGGTTTACGACAAGATCAGAGAACTGCGCCGTGAAGACGATCCCCGGCTGCCTCAGGGTGTCTGGCAGTCAGACCCGAAACGCGCGGACTGGTCCGCCGTGGAAGCTCTTTGCATCGAGACGCTGGAGACGAGGTCGAAGGATCTGCAGATTGCGGCATGGCTCAGCGAAGCCTGGCTGCAGCTGCATGGCATGCAGGGTATGGCCATGGGCCTGGAAGTCATGCGCGCGCTGTGCGAAGGATTCTGGGATGGTCTGTATCCCCGCATCGACGGCGACGATGTGGAGTTCCGCATCGCTCCGCTCGTGTGGGTGAACCAGAAACTGCCGATACGCCTGCGTCTGCTGCCGATCACGGCGCCCGACGCCGAAGGCGTATATCCGGTGACTTATCACGACTGGGATATCGCGGCGCAAAATGCGCATCTGCAGAAGCGCCAAAGTTCGAACGCGGGCGAGATGACGCTCGCGCGCTTCCAGCAGAGCGCGATGCTGACTCCGACAACCATGCTGGCGGCGACTCACCTCGATACCCGCGAGATGGTGCTGGCCTGCGCGGCGTTCGAGAA
>JASHSD010001007.1 GCA_030036985.1 Bryobacteraceae bacterium | reverse complement strand
CTCGCCGACTGCCAGGAACGCGATCCCGCGCGCTGCGAGCTTTTCCTGGTCGAAGGCGAATCCGCCGGCGGCACCGCCAAGCAGGGCCGCGACCGCAGGTTCCAGGCGATCCTGCCGCTCAAAGGCAAAATTCTGAATGTCGAGAAAGCCCGCTACGACCGCATGCTGGGCCACGAGGAAATCCGCGCGTTGATTACCGCGATGGGCACGGGCATCGGCAAGGACGATTTCGATCCGGCCAGGCTCCGCTACCACAAGATCATCATCATGACCGACGCCGACGTGGACGGCTCGCATATCCGCACGCTGCTGCTGACGTTTTTCTTCCGGCACATGAAGGAGCTGATCGACCGGCAGCATGTTTATATCGCGCAGCCGCCGCTCTATCGCATCAAGCGCGGCAAAAGCGAGAAATACATCAAGAACGAAGCCGAGTTCACGCGCGAGATCATGCGGCGCGCCACCGACAGCCTTTCGGTGGATTACAGCGTTGACGGCGCATCCAACGGAACCCCGAAGTTAAGCCGGCTGGAGGGCGGGGAACTGCGCGCGTTCCTGATGAACCTCGACGAGTTCGGGCAGATGTTCCAGAAGCTGGAGCGGCGCGTGCGCGATTCCCGCGTGGTTGAAGTGCTGGACGACGTGGAACTGCGCGTCGACAGCAAGAACGATTTCAGCGATCGGGCGAATCTCGACGCGCTGGCGGAAAAACTGCGCAAGACCGGGATTCCGACCGAGGTTCTGCCCGACGAGGAGCATTCGGCGTTCTACGCCATGTTCCACGATTCGACCAACGCGGAGCGGCGCATCGGCGTCGATCTGTCGCACCAGCCGGAGTACCGGCGATACCGGTATTTGGCGAGGCAGATCGCGAAATTCAACAAGCCTCCGTTCACGGTCGTGCGCAATGAGAACCGCGACGTGCAGACGAACTGGCGCGATTTGCTCGAGCACGTGAAGGCGGAGGGCAAGCGGGACGCGTCGGTGCAGCGGTACAAAGGGCTGGGTGAGATGAACGCCGAGCAGCTTGCCGACACGACCATGAATCCGGAGAAACGAACGCTTCTGACCGTGCGCCTTGAAGATATGGTGGCGACGGATCTGATCTTCACGACGCTGATGGGTGAGGACGTCGAGAGCCGGCGCAAGTTTATTGAGGAGAACGCTTTGGACGTGAAGAATCTGGACGTGTAAATACCGCTGCGGGGCGAGCGGCTCCGGCAGGTTATGCCAAGATGAGCTACCCGGATTTTCAGAATGAATTTTCCATGCGCTGTCCGAAATGCAAGGGAACTGCAACGATCGATGTGCAGGCTCTGGTCTATGTCCGCCTGCTGCGAGACGGGACGGATACGGACGCATCCGGCAGCGAAGAGCGTGAATGGAACGATGAAAGCGCAGCCTCGTGCGCCTGCGGATTCCAAGGCAAGGTGTACGACTTCAATACGTCCCAGTGTGAAACCTGCGGCAAAATCTGGAACGCCGGGGAGATGACGAATCCCGGCACGAACGCGGTTGAGCGCACAGCGGAAGACGACGCCGGGCATACCGGTGAATGTCCGGAATGCGGCGACCTCTGTTACCAGCTCGAATGATCCGGGAGACTGCGGCGTGTTATCAATAATTAAACGACCTGGAGCGTAAAGGAACCTCTGTGGAATCCGGTAATCGGAAACTGATCCGCCCCTCATTCAACGAATTCAAGGAAAAAGGCGAAGCGCCGACCCGCAAATCCGCCCCACCCGCGCAGAAGCGTCAGGTGCCCCCCGACCAGACGAACGCGGAAAATTTCTACTACGTCAAGCAGATGCAGTCGAAGACCCCGATGGTGATCAAGCTCAAGGACGGCGAGGTCCTGAAGGGCGTGATCGAGTGGTACGACCGCTCGTGCCTGAAGGTGAACCGCGAGGGAGACCCCAACGTGCTGCTCTACAAGAGCAACATCAAGTACATGTACAAGGACGAGTAGAATCAATAACCGATCAGCAGGATCCCCTTAAGCGGCAACTGAAGCCGCCCGCTCACGTAGAGCGTTTCCAGGAAACTCTCGATCTTCGCGAAATCGTCGGAGCTGCGATATTCATTGCGCACGGCGATGGCGAGGTGCAGCACGTCGTGCATCATGCATGCCTGAAAGATGTCTTTCAGGAACTGGTTATTGTCGACCGCTCGTCCCGCCTCGACTTCAAGCACCCAGCCCTGCGCCGCGGCGTGGGCATCGGCGTTGAAGCATTTGAGTATCTTCCCTTTGCGCCCAAACAGCACGGGAACGACAATTTTGTCTTCGGCCGATTTTCCCTTTTCGACGCGGAATCCGATTCTCTCCAGGCCGGGGCGCAATTTGGCCATCACGGCGTCACTCGGTTGGCCGATCCTCGTGCGCGAATCGATTGCCTCAGCCGCCTCTTCGAAGAGAGCTACGATCATCAGACCAAAATCGGGTAACGGAGACGATTTCGGAAAGTACACCCAGTTGATGCGTCCGGCATCGCTCATACGGCCTATGGTAGAGCAGACCGCCGCGCGCCGAATTTCCTCGTAAGATTTTCTCCCGCTCCCGGACTATCTGTTCGAGAGCGCATGATCGAAGTTCAAAATCTGCAAAAGCGTTTCGGGGCGGCGCCGGTGGTCGACGGCCTGTCCTTCACGGCTCGCGACGGCGCGATTACCGGCCTCCTCGGGGCCAACGGCGCGGGCAAGAGCACTACTCTGCGCATGATCTGCGGCGTCCTCCAGCCGGACGCCGGAACGGTGCGCGCGGATAATCCCGGCGCGCTGCTGGATCACACCGGCATTTACGCGCGCCTCACCGTCCGCGAAAACCTCGCCTACTTCGGCAGTCTCCACGGGATGGCGCAGCCGCGGCTGAACCGGCGCGTCGACGAACTGATCGCGGTCCTTGGGCTCGAAGCCGTCGCCGACCGCCGCACGGCCGGATTTTCCCAGGGCGAACGCATGAAGACCGCGCTCGGCCGCGCGCTGATCCATTCGCCGCGCAATCTCCTGCTCGACGAACCCACCAACGGACTCGACGTGCCGACCGTCCGTTCGCTCCACAACTTTCTCCAACGCATGCGCGACGAAGGCGCGTGCATCGTGTTTTCCAGTCATCAACTGGACGAAGTGCGGTCGCTCTGCGATGAAGTGGTGGTGATCGCGAAGGGCAGGATCGTGGCGCAGGGCGCGCCGCGCGAGGTTTGCGCGGACGCCGACGCCTTCGTGAGGCTGGTATGCTGAACGCCTTTCTCGTGATTGCACGCAAAGAGATCCTCGATCATCTGCGCGACCGCCGCTCCGTCTTCTCGTCGTCGCTCTACGCGCTGATGGGACCGATCGTGGTGACGCTGGTTTCGTTCTCGCTGCCGAAGGGCGGCCCGGGCGGAAACCCGCTGCCGGCGCTGATGGCCGTCTTCGCGCTGGTGGCCGCGTTCACCGGCGGGATGGGCGTGGCGATGGACATCCTCGCTGGCGAACGCGAGCGCCGATCGCTGCTCCTGCTGCTGCTCAATCCGATTTCGAGACGCGATATCGCGATCGGGAAATGGCTGGCCGTGTCCGCTTTCTCCATCGCGGGACTGCTGCTCAACGTGTTCGGCTTCGCAGTTACATGGACCGTCGCCAGGATGCCGGCGCCGACAAACTGGCCGTATCTGCTGACGGCGCTCACAGCCGGGCTGCTGCCGTTGACGCTGCTCTCCGCGGCGCTTGAGCTGCTGATCTCGACCAACTGTCGCACAACTAAGGAAGCGCAGACATTGCTGTCGCTCGCAGTGTTTGTGCCGATGCTGCTCGGCATGGCGATGGTGTTCTATCCGCGCGCCATGCCCGCATGGCTGTACCTGCTGCCCGTCGCTGGTCAGCAGCTGCAGCTTCTGCTCTCACTTCGAGGCGGCTCGGCGAATTTCCTGCAGCCGCTGATTCTCGGATGGACCACCCTGGCGGCAGCGGTCGCGATTGTGGTGGCGGCGGCCAACAGGCTAAAACGGGATGACGTCGTCTACGGCAATTGACGGGGTTCGGACGGGAGTCATCGCGGGGGAATCCGATCGCTTCGAACGCATTCTCCGGGCGCACGGGCCGTCGCTCGCGCGTCTGGCGTCGAGCTACGCGGATAACGCCGGCGATCGCGACGACCTGCTGCAGGAGATCGCCATGGCGGTTTGGCAGGCTCTGCCGCGCTTTCGCGGCGAATGCTCGGAACGCACGTTCGTATTTCGCATCGCGCACAACCGGGCTATCACGCATCTGGCGCGCAGGCGGCCCATCGCGCGTTCGCCCGTCGACGAGATGGATGTGCCGGATCCCGCGCTTGGTCCCGAACAGGAACTGGTTCGCGAAGAGCGGGGCGAGCGGCTGATGCAGGCCGTGCGGAATCTGCCGCTGCCGCTTCGCCAGGTGGTCATGCTGACGCTCGAAGGCGTGGATTACGCGGAGATCGGCGCCATCCTCGGGATTTCCGAAAACAACGTGGGAGTGCGCATGAGCCGCGCGCGGGAACTGCTGCGAAAGCTGCTGGAGAAACGGATATGAGCATCGATCTCGAACTTGAGACGTGGCGCGAGCAATGGCGGCAGGAATCCGCCGTGCCGACGGACCTGCGGCGCCGCGTCGAGCGCCAGTCGCGCCGGATGCGGATCATGCGCGCCTGCGAAATTCTGATCACGGTCGTGTTCGGCGGTGGGACAATCCTGTCGGCCGTGCGCTCGGGCCGCGCGGACGTATGGGTGCTGGCCGCGTTGACGTGGGTCTCGATCGCCATCGCATGGGCGATGTCGCTGATGAGCACCCACGATCTCTGGTCCCCGGCGTCGGCGGACCATGCGGCGTTCCTCGATTTATCCATCCGCCGCTGCCGCGCACAGATCCAGGCGACCGTGCTCGCGGCGCTGCTCTATTGTTTCAATCTCGCGTTCACGCTGGCTTGGGTCTATCGCGCGCAGCCGCTGCGGAACGTCTGCGCGTTCCTGATTTCGTGGCGCGTTTGCGTGGTCTGGGCGGTGACCCTGATCTTTTTCGTTTGGATGGTTCGGCATCGTCGCGCCAAGCGGGTCGAACTGGCTCGTCTCGAATCAATGCTAAATTGAGGATGCTCCGTGCATCCCCGGTTTCGCAAAGTCCTGACTTCACTTCCGCTGATCCTGATCGTCGCGCTGGGACTCCGTCTGGCGTTCGCGTGGGATTATCAGGCGCAGACGCCCCATCAGAATTTGCGCGCGCTGCCGTTCCTGTTCGAATCGGGCAACATCGCATATTCGCTTGCGAGCGGACACGGCTTCGGGTCGCCGTTCCGCGCCGATACGGGACCCACTGCGTGGATGACGCCGCTCTATCCGATGCTGCTGGCTGCGATCATGCGCATCTTCGGGATATATACATTTGCGTCCTGGGTGGCCGCCGTATCGA
>JASHSD010001006.1 GCA_030036985.1 Bryobacteraceae bacterium | reverse complement strand
TCGGAAACCCTATGCACGCTTGCGGCCTGACAGGAAAAATCTCAGAATCCGGAAACTGAAACTGGCCAATCTCCAGGGCACAGACTTCAGTCTGTGCCTCGAGTTTCTACATTCGAGACGCGACTGAAGTCGCGTGTCCATGGCGACTGAAAGTCGAGTCTGTGGTTATCGACTCTTCGGCGGCGCCTGCGTCGAATTGGCGCTGACCTTGGTATCCGGCGCAATGCCGCGCCACGACAACTGGCCGCCGATATAGATGAGCCACAGGCAAAGCGCCAGGCGCATCTTCCGCGGCGAGACGATGGAAACCAGCTGCGTTCCGATCAGCACCGCCGGGATGCCGCCTGCCAGCAGCTTGCCGACGATCAACCACGGTATGCCGGTCATCGAGGCATGGATTCCGCCTGCGAAGATCGAGAGCAGAAGTCCGAACGCCAGGTCGGTTCCGACTACCTCGGAGGGGAGCAGGGACGTGAACCGCATCAGGACAAGGGTGCCGAGCGCGCCCGCGCCCGCCGAGGAAAAGCCCACCTCGAAACCGATCGGCGCCACGATCCACGGCAGCCACTTCAGAGCGATCGGGCGGGAGGAGACCTTCGGAGAAAGACTGCGCCAGAACGTTGCCGTAGCGGAGACAAGCACGGTAAGCCCGACAATCGTCAGCACCGGCCGGCTGAGCGATTTCTGATCCAGCGAATTCAGCAGCAGGCTTCCCAGCAGAACCGCCGGCAATCCGCCCAGAGCCGTGAATTTGAGCACCCGAAAGTTGACATGTCCGCGGGCGAGATAGATCGGCGTCGCAATCAGCTTCACCACAGTCCCGAAGACCAACGCCGAGGTCACCGCGTTAGACGCCGACTGGTGGAAAAACAGTATCAGGATCGGCGCGGTGATGCTTCCCGCGCCGACCCCGGTCACGCCGATGGCGAGAGCGATTAGGAAACCGGCGACAATCTCCATGTCTCTGGCTAGTTTATCCTACTCTCTATCGGACTGGTAGTGATATTTGCGATCAGATGAAATTGATCTGGAACCGCGCCAGAATCACGCGTTCCGATGCGCGGTTCGCATCCACCGCGCCGTCAAGAAAATTTGTATGGCCGTAATCGGCTGAAATGCGCAGTATCCTGTTCAAGTACCAATTCACGCCGGCGACCCACTCGCGGGCGAAACTCGCCGAAGAGGACAGACTGGCGAAACCGTAGTTGAACAGCCCCAAATCGGCCCTGAAATCGCCGGTTCGCGCGGCGATTTCCCATGCACCCCATTGGTGGTCGGCAAGGGAAAAAGGATGCTTGGGAATCGGGCTGCCGAAGCTTTTCTTTTCGCCGGTCAGGACGTAAGACGCCTGGACCTCCCAGGAATGAAACGCGACCTCGCGGCGCAGGGTCGATTTCTGGAAGCCTTCTTCCGTCACGGTGTCTTCGGCGAGCAGGCCGAATGGGCCGACGTAATAGAATGCCTGCGGCGCGAGAGTGGTCCTGTGGCCCGCCGACACAACGCCGGAATTGAAGTTGATGAACGTGTTCTGCGCGACGGTTTTGTATGCCGGCAAAGCAACGCCGTCCGTACTGCCGCCTTGGGTGGCAAAGCCGAAGCCTAAACCGCTCAGGAAGTTTTCTTCCGGCTGGAAAGGCGTGGTGAAGAGACGGGCTGTGTAGTCGCGGGAATTCGAGGGCGAGGTGTCGCTCAGGCTGTTGTCGGGAACCGGATTGAATACGCCGAGCTGGTAGCCGACCCTATTGTTGATGAGATCGCCGGAAAGCTGAAAACCGATCGCGCGGCTGGGAACCAGGAGCGTGGGCAATCCGCGCTCGATGAAGTCGGTGTCGTCGTCCGACTGCAGCCGCTCCAGGCCGACGCCCGGTTTGAATTTGCCGGCGCGGATGGCAAAGTGGGGAATGTAGTTGAGCTGCATGTAGGCGTCGTAAAGGACGACAGTGCCCTGGCCGAAATCGGGCCGGAAGAAATAGTCGATGTACTTGTAAATGGTTCCCGAGATGGTGGGGCGAACACGGCGGAGCAGAATCTGATCCGTCAGAGACTGGCTTCCTTGCCCGAAGAAGCTGCGAAGGTCTATCTGAAGATCCGCGCCTGTCTTGAGCAGGAAATTACCGTCCGCGGACTGAACGGTGAACCCGCTTGGGCCGACAGAGACCAGCCCCACGGAATTCTGTTCGCTTGCCGGGATGGTGGCCGCGGCGACTCCGGCGTTGGTAGGCCGTTGTGAGCCGGTCTGCGCCACCGGCGCCGGTTCGGGCGGAGCCGGGGCGATGATCGGAGCCGCCGCGGGTGGGGGCGGCGCGGGCACAGGCGCGCCTGCCTCTTTGGCTTCGGCCGCGCTGAGCCTTCGATCCAGTTCCTCGATCTTCTTCTCCAATTCCTGAATCTTTTGCTGGTCGGGGGGCAGTTCCTGGGCCCAGACGACAGTCGATTGAAGGCTGGCGATCATGCCCAAGACCAGCCATCCGTATCTGCGGGTAATCAAAGTAACTCCTCCGTTTCGTGAAACATCCAAATGAAGATAGAGTTACTATAGTATGAAGCGATACAAAAAGTCAACAAAGTCGATCAACTTAATGTACAATGGCCCGCGCGGGGATGACAAAAAAAATTCCACCGGGAATTGGCTTTTGAGATACACTGTTTGCGATGCGCCCACTACTCTTCGCTTTAGTCGTTTGTTCCGTGGCTCTCTTTGCCCAGGCTCCCGAGGGCGGAAGAGGACGCGGTCCCGTGAAGCACAAGAATCTGCAGGTTTTGCCCGACGATTCGACCCTCATCCCCAACATGCGCATGGCAGCTACAGGTCTTGGCGTCATGTGCGATTACTGCCACGAGCAGGACCGGTCGCTTGACACCAAGCCGACCAAGGTGACGGCCCGCATGATGTTCTCGATGGTCAAGGACATCAATTCGAAGTTTCCCGACGGCAAAGTTCACGTCACCTGCTACACCTGCCATCGGGGCATGACGGAACCGCTCACCGCGCCTCCGGCCGCTCAGTAATCGCCGGGCCGGCGGCTGTTTCGTTCGTGAACAGTTCGTAGTGTATTTGCCGATTTTCTCCCTGAACGCCGCGCTTCTTATGCTGAAAAATCAGCGAGGAGCGCGGCGTTCTTCTTTCCGGGCGCAGGATACGCCATGTTGAGCCGCGATCAAGTTGAGCCGCGATCAAAAGGTAGCGGGCCGCGCATGTGCGGACCAGTCGGCGGCTCGGCACGGATCCCACTTCTCAGCACGGATCCCAATTCCGGGTTCCACTTTTATGTCTGAGATAATCGGAACTTCGACTGATAATGAAATTGACCTTGGACACGGACTCCCGCACTCTGGCGGTGGAAGACAAGGGAATCGCACGCAATCTCCCGCTCTACAGCACTGAAGCGTTTGAACTGGTGAGCCGGCAATGGGTGCTGATCGGCTGGGCTATGCAATACTACTTCACCTTTCAGTGGCTGGGCCGGCCCATCCTGCAATTGCCGGATGATCTGCTGAGGCTGCAGGAAGCGATCGTTTCCGTGCGCCCGGATGTCATCATCGAAACCGGCGTGCACGGGGGCGGGTCGCTGCTGTTTCACGCGACGTTGTGCGAGGCGCTCGGCAAAGGGCGCGTCGTCGGCATCGATATCCGCATCGCCGATGACACGCGCGAGGCGCTGACGCGGCATGCCCTCGGCCGGCGGATCCAACTAATCGAGGGCGATTCCGCCGCGCCGGAATCGGTTGCCGCCGCGCGCAAATTCATCCCGGAGGGCGCCTCGGCGATGGTGATTCTGGATTCGGACCACGGCAGAGCCCATGTGGCGCGGGAGCTGGCGGCTTATGCGCCGATGGTCACGCCAGGCTCCTGTATTGTGGCGATGGATGGGATTATGCGCGATCTGGCCTTCGTTCCGGGCGGAGATCCGTCGTGGGTGGAAGACAATCCCGCGGCGGCGGCGCTCGAATTCGCGGCGGCGCATACCGAGTTCCGGATGCGCGAACCGACGTGGCCACGCAACATCACTTACTGGCCCAATACGTGGCTGTGGAGAAAAGCATGAGCCCCGCCGAAATTCGGCAGGGCATCGCGGAACTCCGGCCCTGGTTCTATCGATTTGAATTCGGCTCGGGCATCGAGACAATGCCTGCGATTCCGGAATCTGTGGTCGGCATCTTCGATACGCGTCTGCGGATGGTGGTGGGCGCGGCGGAAGAGCATTTCGGCGAACGTTTGCGCGACATCGATTGCCTCGATATCGGATGCCACGAGGGCTTCTATTCGCTCGCCATGGCGCGGCGCGGCGTACGCAGTGTTGTCGGCATCGATGCGCGCGAGGAGAATTTGCGGCGCGCGCGCTTCGTCGCGAATGCGATGGGGGTCGACGGCATCGTCTATCGACAGGGACAAGTAGAGACGCTTGCCGCCCAGTTCGGGCGCAGCTTCGAACTCACGTTATTTCTCGGCCTGCTCTATCACGTGGAAGACCCGATGCGCTGTCTCAGGCAGGTCGTTGCGGTCACGGGCGAACTCTGCATCATCGAGACGCAGGTGGTGGATGAAGTGGAAGGCTTCGCGGAGTGGGGATCGCGCGAATGGACGCGTCCGTATCAGGGCATTCTGGCGCTGATCGACGAGACCGGCGAATTCGACGCCGGCAACCGCGAAACCGGCGTCAGCCCGGTCGCCACATGCCCGTCGCCCAAAGCGCTTCTCTTCATGCTCAAACACGCCGGGTTCCGCCGGGCGCGGATTCTGTCTCCGCCGCCGGGCGCTTACGAGCAGCATGCGCGCGGCAAGCGCGTGGTATGCGCGGCATGGAAGTAAGCGCGGTCGAAGTCCGGAACGTTACGAAGACTTACTCGCTGTCGCAGTCGCAACTGGGCCGGCTGCGGCATTTGTTCGCGCCGGGCAAACACCAAGCCGCACGTAATCGGGGAAACAACCTCGACGCTTTGCGCGATGTCAGCTTCTCCGTTGCGCGCGGCGCGGCGTTCGGGATCATCGGGGCCAATGGGTCCGGCAAGAGCACGCTGCTGCAGATCATTGCCGGCATCCTGAAGCCGACGTCGGGTTCGGTCGAAGTTCGCGGCCGGCTGGCGGCGTTGCTCGAATTGGGGTCGGGATTCTCGCCCGAGTTCACGGGGCGGGAAAACGTCTATCTGAACGCTTCGCTGCTGGGGTTGACGCGCCAGGAGATCGACGACCGCTTCGCGGATATCGAGAGCTTTGCCGGCATCGGCTCGTTCATCGGCCAGCCGATCCGCACCTATTCGACCGGCATGGTGCTGCGTCTGGCGTTCGCCGTGGCCGCGCATGTGGATGCGGAGATCCTGATCGTGGATGAAGCGCTGGCGGTGGGCGATATTGCGTTTCGCCAGCGATGCATGCGCAGGATTCACGACCTGCGCGCCCGCGGCGTCACTATTCTGTTCGTCTCGCATGAGACCGGCGACGTGAAGGCGCTGTGCGAACGGTGCCTTTGGCTGCGCAACGGAGTCGTGCAGCAGCTTGGCGAGTCCGACGCGGTGGTCGCCAGATATCTGAGTGCAACTCTGCAGAGAACTTTGCAGGAAGAGATCGCCCATGGCTCCACGGCGCCGGAAACGCCCCAACCATCGATCGAAACGGCTTTTCAAGGCCATCGTTATGGCGATGGCCGCGTGACTATTCTGGATGCCTCGCTGATCGGGGCCGCGGGTCAGAAGGCTTTTTTGCTGAAGCCCCACGAACGAGTAGCGGTGCGCTTTCGCTTCCGCGTCAATGCGCCTCTCGATTCGGCGATCGCCGGTTTTCTGGCGCGTAACGGCAAGGGCGAGACGCTTTTCGGGACGAACACCGCCCGCGAAAATTATCCGCTGGCGCCGATGTCGCCGGGTGACACGCACACGGTCGACTTTCAGTGGACGGTTCCGGAACTGCCGGCGGGGCCGTACTTCGTTTCCGTGGGGGTCGCCGACGGCGATCTCGAACAGTACACTATGTGCGATTACATGGAGGATGCGATTCCGCTGCAGGCGAAGGCGGGCGCGCGCGCAGTCCGGGGATATTTTCAGCTGCACTGCGCGGGCGTGGACGTGCACCGCAACGCCTGACGCGGCAGTCAATCTCACAGTTCCAGGCCCTTCCGACCCGATTAAGGACAATCTGCGATCCAGTGGTCTTTAGAAGAATCCACTTTGTCTTTGATCGACATAAACCTCTTAAATCGAATTGATACGAGGAGGCTGTTTGCCTCCAGCCACAGCCCTTGCTCGCGCTTATCTCGGTAGTCACTGACTAATTCCTTCGGCAGCACCTCGACCGTGCCGTCGGTGCTTTCAATGACGTGTGCGACCCACTCTTGGTGTGCTCCCGCAAGCAGGTTTCCTTCGATGTCCGCGATGTCGGGATGCTTCAGACCTTCCTCGAAAGCCTTCCCTTCGTCGCCTCTGTATCCATCTGCATACACGAGGTTCGCGACTTTGACGAGATCGCTTTCGCTCACTGGGTTTTCAATCTTCGCCAGCTCCTGCAACGAAAGGCTTACCCTGCAATCTTGGTTGTGGCTGCGTCCCCGACAATCGCAGTAGAGATTAAACGGATTCACTTGATCGCGGAACAACGTAACGGTGGAGGGTGCTGGCCTTTCGCCCGAGCGGTTCACTCTTCCCATTCGCTGGACCAAAGCATCGATGGGCGCCGGCTCTACGAACGCCTGATCAAAATCCACGTCGAGACTAACCTCGACGACCTGTGTTGCCACAAGAACCTTTGGCAGTGAACCTAGCTGCAGGGGTCTCTCGATTCGATTTCTGTCCGCCTGGTTAAAGTGGCTGTGAAGCAGCACCGCGGTTGATCCGAATCGGGCCTCGACCTGCATAAACACCTCTTGAGCAGTACCGACGTGATTGCAGACGATGAGCGTTGAGATGACTTTAGCCGCGGCTCGAATAATCTCCTATATGTGGTCCAAGAGCGTACCGTCCTGGATTTCGAGCGAATGCCGTTTCTTATCCAGTACCTCCCTGTCACTCGGGCACTCGGGGTTGGGAGCTATGACGCGGACACCATGGACGGCGTCCTTAATCAGCTTCGCCAAGAAGTCAAGCAATGTCGCCGAGATGAATAAGCATCTTGCTCCCCAGCGAGTCATCAGCTGAGCTGTGCCCAGGATCAGGCCGACGACACGGGGATTGTAGGCGTGTACCTCATCGAAAATTAGGCAAGAATTGGGAAACTCCAACAACATTGTTTCCCATCCCTTGCCACGCAGGGTGTACCGGAGAATTTGGTGGGGGGGTCACTCCAAGCAATCTCTCTCCGACGCAAGGCCGCCCCTCTTCGTCTTTCAGGCGGAGAAGTACCTGAAGGTCGCCGTTCAACTCGACCCGGCTCACTTCTCGCACCCGCAACTTGCACTGGCTCAGATTTACATGAAGCGGGGCGATCGCGGGTCCGCACTCGATGCGCTGCGCGGCTTTCTGGCGCAGCATCCC
>JASHSD010001005.1 GCA_030036985.1 Bryobacteraceae bacterium | reverse complement strand
CGCGACATCATTTCGCCTCCGGTCGAGATCACACCGCATGGCACGATCGCCGTCCGCGATCAGCCTGGCTTCGGTTACGAGATCGACGAGGACTTCATGCTCCATGTCACCGTGCGTACGGAAGAGGTTCGTTGAGCGCATTCACCCAGCTGCTCCGGAGGAACCGGAATTACCGGTTCCTCTGGTGCGGACAGGTGGTGAGCGAAGTGGGCGACCACTTCAACAACATCGCGGTGATGAGCCTCGCGATGCAGCACAAGGATCCGGGGCTGGTGGTGACCGGGGTCTTTCTGTCGCGCGCGGTGCCGATGCTCGCAGCAGGCCCGATTGCGGGCGTGCTGCTCGACCGCATGAACCGCAAGCGGATTATGATCGCGAGCGATCTGACGCGCATGCTGATCGCGGTCGGATTCATTCTGTGTATTCATCAAAACGCGCCGACGCTGCTCTTCATACTTAGCGCGATGTTAATGTTCGCCTCGCCGTTTTTCACCGCGGGACGCAACGCGATTCTGCCGGGCATTGCCACGGCGGAAGAACTGCACACGGCGAACACGATGACGCAGACGACATCGTGGGCGAGCCTCACCATCGGCGCGTTTCTGGGCGCGATGGGCGCGCAGTTCGGGTTCGTGCTGGCGTTCGCGTTCAACGCGTTTTCGTTCGTGGTGTCGGCGCTGTGCGTGTCGCAACTGCGGCGGGCCGACGGATTCCGGCCAGCGCAGACCGAGCGCAAGCAGAAGACCGGAGTGGTGCAATACGGCGAGGGTCTGCGTTATATCCGCGGCACGCCGATGGTGCTGGGAATTCTGATGCTCGGCATCGGGTGGGCGAGCGGCGGCGGCGCCGCGCAGATTCTCTTCAGCCTGTTCGGCGAGAAGGTGTTCAACGACGGGCCGCTGGGCATCGGCGTGATTTGGGGATTCGCGGGAATCGGGCTGCTGATCGGCGGGGCTATTGCGTACCGGCTGGGGAAGGTGCTGTCGTTTGCGGCGTACAAGCGCACGATCGCGATCGCCTATGTGATCCACGGCGGCGCTTACGTGCTGTTCAGTCAGATGCCGACGATCGAGCTGGCGTGCGTATTCATCATGCTGTCGCGCGCGGCGATCGCAGTGAGTTCGGTGCTGAATACGTCGCAGCTGCTGCACCATGTGGAAGACCGGTATCGCGGGCGGGTGTTCGCTACGAATGAATCGCTGACATGGTCGGTGATGATGCTTTCAATGATGGCGACGGGCGCGGCGACGATAGCATACAGCCCGCGGGTCATCGGCGCGTGGGCGGGCGTGATCAGCTCGACTACCGCGATCTTCTGGACATGGGCGAATCTGACCGGGCGATTGCCCGAACCGGCGCGCCAGGCGGTTCGCGAAGATGAGGAGGAGGAACTGCCGGCCGAGCCTCCGGTGCCATCATAGTTAGCAGTGAATATGGGGGGAAGTCCGAGCGGGAATACGCCGTTGTTGAGCCGCGGTCTTCGTCTCCGGCTTGTCCGGATTCCCGGCGACCGCTCCCTTACGGTCGCGGCTCAGAATGGATCCATTTCCAGGTTCCACTTTTATGTCATACACCCGTGAGAGCGTCGCGGGCAAGGTGATCCTGGTTACGGGGGCGGCGAAGCGCATCGGCCGGTCAATCGCGCTGCGGCTGGCGGCGGAGGGCGCGCGGGTGGCGATCCACTACAACGGGTCGGAGCGCGAGGCGCGGGCGACAGCCGAGGCGTGCGGCGGCGCGCCCGTGTTTCAGGCGAACCTGGAGAGCGTCCGCGAGATTCGCGGTTTGTTTGAACGCGTCGGGCGCATCGATGGGCTGGTGAATAATGCGGCGCGGTTCACGCGATTCGATCCTCTCGATATCGAAGAAGCCGATTGGGATTTTATTCATTCGGTTAATTTGAAATCCGTGTTTTTTTGCTGCCAGGCCGCGGCTCGGATTATGCTTGCGGGCGAGGGCGGACATATCGTCAATATCAGCTCGCTCGGGGCGCTGAAGCCGTGGGCCGATCATGCGCATTACTGCGCATCGAAGGCCGGCGTGGTGATGCTGACGCGGGCGCTGGCGAAGGCGTGGGCGCCGAAGATTTCAGTCAACAGCGTCGCGCCGGGTGTGATTCCTTTCGGCGAAACGGATGAGCGAATCGAGCGGTTTATTGCGGCTACGCCGGCGAGGCGGGCAGGTACCGGCGATGAGATCGCGGAAGCGGTTTTGTTTTTTTTGTCAGGCACTCGGTTTATTACCGGGCAGGTGGTTGCCGTGGATGGGGGATTGAGTCAGCGGTAGCTGACGCTCCCTTGCGGTCGCGGCTCGGTAAGGTCGTCGATTTCGGTAAGGTCGTCGATTTCGGTAACGTGGTCGGTTTCGGTAACGTGGTCGGTTTCGGTAATGTTGTCGGTTTCGGTAATGTTGTCGGTTTCGGTAAGGATGGACGCGACTAAAGTCGCGTGTCCGAAAGTCGCGTGTCCAATTTATTGAAGGGTCAGGGTGCCCTGGTCGTCGTCTCCGTTGGGCTTTGGTTCGCCTTCGGGGATCAGGCAGGCCGCGGCGACCTGATCGTTGTCGTCCATGCGCACCAGGCGCACGCCCTGCGTCGAACGGCCGGCCTGGCGAATCTCGCCGGAATCGATCCGGATCATCTTGCCTTCCTTGGTGACGATCATCACTTCGGAATCTTCCTTCACCGAAAGGATCCCGACCACCTTGCCGTTGCGGGCCGTGGTCTTCATATTGATGACACCCTTGCCGCCGCGGTTGGTCAGGCGGTAATCGCTTACCTTCGTGCGTTTGCCGTATCCGTTGTAGGAGATGGAAAGGACCAGGCCTTCTTCGCCGATCACTTCGGCGCCGACGATGTAATCGCCTTCTTCGAGATCCATCGCGCGAACGCCGCGGGCGGGGCGGCCCATGGCGCGGACCTTATCCTCGTTGAAGCGGATCGCCATGCCTTCGTGCGAGGCGAGGAAGATGTAGTCGCTGCCCGAACTCAGGCGGGCCGCGATTAATTCGTCGCCGTCGTCGATGCCGATGGCGATGATGCCGCGCTGCAGACGGTTCTCGAACTCGGTCAGCTCGGATTTTTTGATGACGCCGTTTTTCGTCACCATCACGATGAAAAGGTCCTTCGAGAATTCGCGAACGGGCAGGAACGCCTTCACGGTTTCATCCGGCTGCAGGCTGATGAGATTCGAAATGTGCTTGCCTTTGCCGACCGTGGTGGCGTCGGGGATGTCGTAAATCTTGAGCCAGTAGACGCGGCCTTTGTTGGTGAAGACCAGGAGGTCGTTATGGCTGGAGGCGACGAGGAAGTATTCGACGAAATCCTCGGTGCGGGTGCCCATGCCGATGCGGCCTTTGCCGCCGCGCGTCTGTCTGCGGTAAGTATCGACCGCCGTGCGCTTGAGATAACCGCCGTGGGTGACCGTGACGGCCATGTCTTCGACGGCGACAAGGTCTTCGAGGCGGATCTCGCCGGGGTCTTCGATGATCTGAGTGCGGCGGTCGTCGCCGTGATCCTTCCTGACTTCCTGCAGCTCCTTGATCATGAGATCGCGCAGGACTTTTTCGGAACCCAGGATTTCGAGGTATTCGCCGATGCGCCGTTGGATGTCGGCCAGTTCAGTGGCGATTTTCTCCTGCTCCATGCCGGTGAGGCGCTGCAACTGGAGTTCGATGATGGCCTGCGCCTGTTTTTCGGAAAGCTGGGTGAGCGCTTCAGTGGCGCCCGCGGCTTTCAGATAGACGGGATTGAAGACGAATTTCGTGGATGCGGCGACCAGGGTGTCGCGCGCTTCGCGGGGCGACTTGGCGGCGCGGATCAGGCGGATGACTTCATCGATATTGTCGAGCGCCAGGCGGAAGCCGAGCAGAATGTGCTCGCGCTCGCGGGCCTTGCGCAATTCGTAATCGGTGCGGCGGCGAATGACGTCGGCGCGGTGCTCGATGAAGTATTTGATGGTCGAGATGAGGCCGAGTTCGCGCGGCTGGCCGTTGACTACGGAAAGGTTGATGACGCCGAAGCTGACCTGAAGCTGGGTGTACTTATAAAGGTTGTTGAGAATGACCTCGGCCTGTTCGCCGCGCTTGAGCTCGTAAACGATACGCATGCCCTCGCGGTCGCTGTGGTCGGGGATGTCCGATATGCCTTCGATTTTCTTGTCGTTGACCAGAGCCGCAGTGGCTTCGATGAGCCGCGCCTTATTGACCTGATATGGGATTTCGGTAACCACGATCTGCTGACGGTCTTTGCCTACAGGCACGATCGCCGCTTTGGCGCGGATTTTGAAACTGCCGCGGCCGGTGCGGTAGGCATCGAGGATGCCCTGGCGGCCGAGGATGAAACCGCCGGTGGGGAAGTCGGGGCCTTTGACGAACTCCATGACTTCCTCGAGCGTGGCGATGGGCTTGCGAATGAGGAGGATGGTGCCGTCGATGATTTCGCGCAGATTGTGCGGCGGGATGTTGGTGGCCATGCCCACCGCGATGCCGGAAGAGCCGTTGACGAGCAGGTTGGGAACGCGCGTGGGAAGGACTTCGGGCTCGACTTCGCTTTCGTCGTAATTGGGGCGGAAGTCGACGGTTTCCTTGTCGATGTCTTCGAGGAGCGCGGTGGCGATGCGGGAAAGGCGGGCTTCGGTGTACCGCATGGCCGCGGGCGGGTCGCCATCGACGGAGCCGAAGTTGCCCTGGCCATCGACGAGCGGATAGCGCATGGAGAAATCCTGGGCCATGCGGACGAGCGAATCGTAAACGGAGGCGTCGCCGTGCGGGTGGTATTTGCCGAGGACTTCGCCGACGATTTTGGCGCACTTGCGGGTGGGGCGATTGGGCGCGAGACCCATTTCGCTCATGCCGTAAAGGATGCGGCGATGGACGGGTTTGAGACCGTCGCGGATGTCGGGAAGAGCTCGCCCCACGATTACGCTCATGGCGTAATCCATGTACGAGCTCTTCATCTCGTCTTCGATATTGATGTTGATGTTGCGTTCGTCGCCGCCGCCCCCGCCGGTGGGGAGGGGGAGTTGCGGCGGCGGCGCAGGCGGCCCCTGCGGAGGATTGCCCTGGTCAGCCATATTTTTGGATTAAGTTTAATTTTAGCATGGGGTTAGGTGGGGTGGGGGCGGT
>JASHSD010001004.1 GCA_030036985.1 Bryobacteraceae bacterium | reverse complement strand
GCCAAAGGAATGAAGGGCTCGACCATCGCCGGCGTGAGCAGGTCGGGATGCATGCGCAGATCGGCGAGGGTTTCCGCCAGGTCCGGCGGGTAGACGGCGTTCGGCAGCAGCGGCCAGCCTTTGTCGAGCGGCCGGTTGGCGCGATGGTAATGATCGGAGACCATGACGCCGTCGATGGGCTCGGCGGGATGGCTGGGCCACCAGCCGACGACGACGCTGCGCAGACCATTCTGATTGAGAATGTTCCAGAGCGCCTTGGATTTGCGGGAAAGATTGGTGACGGGCTGGATGGCGCCTCCGTCCGCGGTCGGTTCGGAGAAACCATGGATGCCGTGCTTGAAGGGCCGCTTGCCGGTCGCGATGGAAGTCCAAAGCATGGGCGAGAGGGGCGGATGCAGCGTCGCGATCTGGCCCATGGCGCCATTTTCGACAAGCCGCTGGACGTTGGGCATGCGCCCGGCGTCCATGAGGGGATGGATGACCTTCCAGTCGGCGGCGTCCCACCCGACAAGAAGAACTTTACGGGAGGTCAATCTGAATTATACGGCCCGAATTATACGGTGGATTTACGGCGGCGACGGCGCAGAACTTCAACTCCGGCCGCACCCGAGGCGAGCAGCGCCAGCGCTGCCGTCGAGGGCTCGGGGGTGCTGGGCGGCGGCGGGACCTCTCCCGTCGTGATGGCGCCGCCGTCGGTGGCGTAGGCCCAATCGATAGCCTCGATTTCGAAAGGCCCCATGTCCCCCGAAGGCTCGTCCTCATAAATCAACTGGACCCAGCCGTAATCTGTCACTCCCCCGCCGGTCTTAAATCTGAAAGCGGCATAGCCGTCCTCGTCCGCGGGCCAGTTCTTGTCCGATCCCGAAAAGAAGCCGAATCCCTTTGTGGCGAGGATAGGTGGAAAGGCCCCCTGCCAGAACCCGGGGGCCGTTGAGATCTTGACGCCTGCGCCCAGCTTCTTCAAGCTCTCGGAACCAGGTGCCCCGGCGGATTTGGCGAGAAATTCAAGTCCGCCGAGTTGGAACACGCGCGCCGTGTCAAACCCGGTGGCGGAGACGTGCGTCTGCTCGACCTGTATGCCGAAGCCGATGCCCGGCAGCAGAGCGACGGACTTATGAGAGTGATTACTGACGGTGCCCGGTCCGGGAGGCGCGCTCGCGACCTTGGCCGTGAGATTCTGTGTGCCGCTGTAAATGATGCTGGCGGAACCGTTGGTCGCCATGGCCAGAGCCGAGCTGGCCACAGCCGCGTACCGGGGCCAGTTTTCCGCGGTATGTTTCAAAACGGCTTTGGTCGAAGACTGGATTGTCGCGGAATAGGCGTTCAGCCGATTCCGGAGTTCGCGTTTTTTTTCGCGGGCCAAGGAACTCCCTCCAATTTTTATCTTTTGCGGACATGTTTACGCTACAGGAGGTCTGCTCGTTTTGTCCAGAATTATTTCCTGGTACTGGTACTGGCACCGGAGCCTCTACATTTTCACAGGCCAGGCGGATTGCCAATCTAATGCCACGTGGTTTTACAGCCTAAACCGGCGTAGCCGGAACCAAACAGGGAGCAATTTTCGAAAAGTTGGACCTCGTGTCAAAGTGCGCCCGAAGGCCTGTGGATATTGCTCCGCGCGCAGATCTCCGAAAATTTCCTGCCAGGAAACGCGATGATTCAGATATAGAGGTACTAATGTGGGGCCGGCGCTTCGGCGCTGCTGGCAGCCCTTCCGGGCGACCCTGGAGTTACGCAAATCCGAGGGTTACGATCGCTCTCGGGCCGGGCAGAAGCCCGGCCGCAGGCCGAAGGCCTGACCCCACAAAAAACTGGCCGTCAATTGGCTGTGGGAGTCGCTTCTACATGATCGACCACGAGCACCTGGACGGGACGCTTGCGCATCTCCAGCTTCAGTCCGAGCTGTTTGGCGATCGCGTCGTTCAGGGAAAGCGCGCCGGTCGGAAGAGAGGCATCGGTCGAGTCGCCGGGCGGCGCCGGACCATCCCCACCGCGGCCTGCGCCGGGTATTCCCTGGAGCAAACCGACCGGGCTGAAGCTGAGGGTGAAGTCCCAGGCGCCTTCGAGCCCGGTCTCATCCGCCACGGCGCTGTGAACATAGCCGCCCGCAAGATTCGGAAGCATGTCGGCGAACTGCGCCATGGTGATGTTCCGGCATGTGAGGAGGCGCGAGAGAATAGGGGTGGCATCCCTCGGGTCCTTACCCAAGGGCGGCGGACCTTCCTTGCAGCCGGTGTGCCCGAGGGGGTCGGCTTTTGTGAGCTTCGGCTTTACCGATAGGAGCGTGTAGGCGTTGATGGGCCGGTCTTCCGTGTGAACCGCGAGCTTGAAGCGGTCTTTGAGCAGCGACTGCAGCATCACCAGAATGTCGTCGATATCGATCTGGGGATTTATGCCCGAGCCGGTCACGCCGGGCGCCTTCGCGATGATATCGAAGCGGGCCGTGTCGAGAGATTTGGGAGCCCCCACGATCATGTCTTCGCTGTTGAAATTCCATGCGGCCATAATCAGCTGTTTCAATGGGATGGCCTGCAGGTCCACACGTCCGCCGGGTTGGATCCGGCCCCTTGGCTGCGCGTCCGGCATGCTGGGCTTGATATCGGCCACGTCGAACTCGGTGGGCGGCGGAGGCAGAACGCTCGGGTTGACGCCTGGCGGATTCGGGGTCGGCGTCTTATCCACGCTGTCGACAACCAGCACGGAGGCGGGAACCTGCTTCTGTTCCAGCTTGAGCCCCAGTTGCCTGTCGACGGCGTCGTAGATGCTGATGCCGTCGGAACCGGCGAGCCCCAGCAGCGCTCGCGCCGTCCATTTCAGGTCGAAATCCCAGTTCCCCTTGAGACCGGTGGAATCTGTTACAGCGGTAGTTATATAAGCGCCGGCCATGCCGTGAAGATCCCGCGCGAAGGCCTCCATGGTTTCGTTACGGCACTGCACCAGCGCCTGGGGGATCGTGCCCGGCTGGGGCGCTTGCTGAACGGGCTCGCATCCGGTGTTGCCGGAGCCGTCGGATTCCTTCATTTTCGGTTTGCCTTTACCCATCGAAAGGACAAAGCCGGGCACCGTCTTTGTGTCTGTATGCACGACGAGGTGGAAGCGCTCCTTGAGCAAGGCCTGGAGCATGAGTTTGGCGGTTTCCGGCGAGGTGTTGGGCGGGGTTTTGGCGGCAATTTCGAAACGGTCGAGTTCCAGCCAGCTCGGCCCGCCAAAAACCCGATCGGCGTCGATGCCCCAAGCGGTGGTGATGAGGTCGAGCATGGTGGCGTGCCGCAGGTCGTAGCGGCCGGCTCGCACCACGCCGCCGGTCATGTAGACGTTTCCGGTGGAGTGGGCGCTGATGTGAACATCGGCGATGGTGAAAGTGGACGTGGTTTCGGGGGTTTGTCCGAATGCCATGCCGGAGACAAGGGCGATGAGGCTGAGACCGGCTGAGGCTCGCACCATGTCTATGCTCCTTAGGCCCTGGGTTTCAGGGACTATAACGATTACGGAGGGTAGGAGGCTTCGGGTTCAGGTTTTTTGTGGAAAAATCGTTCCCTCGCGGTCGCGGCTCGGAAATGCGTCCCTGCGTAATCAGCGGCCGGCAGCCAGACGCAATCCGAGCACGTCGGGCAGCCCCGCCCGTTCAATCTTGCGGCGGGTCGCATCGTGATCGTACGCCACGCGCCGGTAAAGAACCTCGCGCGCACCAGAGTCGTAGAGCGCAAAGGCAGCTCGTTCGTCGCCGTCGCGGGGCTGCCCCACTGAGCCGGGATTGATCAGCCAGGCGCCGTCCGGGTCGAGGCGCTGCCATCGCTCGTTCTGAAAAAATTCCATGCGTCCGATGGTCTCGTAGCGCCCGCCCAGCCAGGCATAACCTCCCTGCAGGTGGGTGTGACCGAAGAAGGTGACGTCGGTTTCGAGGTAGGCGAAGACGTTGCGCGCATCGGCCACCGAAAGCAGATACTCATCCTCATCCATGGGCGAACCGTGGATAAGCTGAAAATCCTCAACCTTGAGCGGGCCGGCCGGGAGAGAGCGCAGATACTCCAGATTGACCGGGCTGAGCTGAGACATGGTCCAAATACTCGCCTGGCGCGCCACCGGATTGAACCACTCCAGATTCTCCGTGCCGGCGCAGCCGCGGTCGTGATTGCCGCGAACCACCGCATGAAGATTGGCGCGGGCCCAATCGATCACGGCGTTGGGGTCGGGGCCGTATCCGGCCAGATCGCCGCAGCAGACGATGAGGTCATATTCGCCGCGGGAATCATCGAGAACCGCGTCGAGGGCTTCCCGATTGCTGTGCAGATCGCTGAGGACGAGGTAACGCACGAATCTCCCCGGGGTCAGGCCTTTCGCAGACGCAACAACGTGATCTCGGGCGGCGCCCCGATGCGCACGGGCACGGTGATGGTGCCGATTCCCGCCGTCACATAGCAGCTTCGGCCGTTGAGCCGGTAGAGTCCGGCGACATAGGGCGTGGCGAAGCGCGCCAGATTGAGCGTCTGGTTCAGGATTTCGACCGTGACCTGGCCTCCGTGCGTGTGTCCGGCGAGCATTGCGCTGTAACCTTTGCGCACGGCCTTGGGGAAAACGTCCGGATTGTGGGAAAGTAGCAGGTTCGCCGTGCCGGGAACCACCAGCTTCTCGGCTTCCGGCAGATAGGGTCGAACATGCTCGGACCTCTGGTAATCCACGCCAGCGACGTTCAGCCGGCCTTCGCCAAACCGCAGCAGGCGGGCCTCGTGGCGCAGGAATTCGATCCCCTGCCGGCGCGCCTCGCGCGTGGTGTAGTTCTGGCAGCGCGCATAGACTTCGTGGTTCCCGAGACAGCCGAGAATGCCGGCGTCGGCGCGCAGACGCGTGAGTTCGCGAATCGTATCGTCGAGAGGATCGCCGACCTGCGTGATGAGGTCGCCGGTCACCACCGTCAGATGCGGCTTGAGTTCGTTGAGCATGTCTATGGCGCGGCCGAGATCGCGCACGCTCAGCCACGGACTGACGTGAAGATCGCTCAACTGTCCGATGCGGAGGCCTTCCAGATCCGGATGCAGATCGGGTATCGGCAGATCGACCTCTTTCAGCTGAAAATTTTTGCGTTCGACGATGCCGCCGAATGCGGCCGCGGCGAACGGCGCGGCAACGGCAGCGACGCCCGCGAGACGGATGAATCCGCGGCGCTCGATGGAGTGCTGCACGGCCGGATGCCGGGCTGCAAAGCGATATGCGTAGTAGATGGCCAGGGAAATGACCGACGCCATGCCCCAAACGTTGCCGATGGCGATCATGGCTCCGCGTGGCGCTGCCGGAATGAAGCGCAGCAGGAACTGGACCACCGGGATGCGAAGCGCCGATCCGAAGATCACCAGGAACCACAGAGGCCAGAGCAGCCCGCCGATGATTTTGCCGAGCGGGGCACGCAGGCGGGGCTTCCACTCTTTGTAGAACAATCGGGCGATCAGAACCTGCGCGGCGACGATGACGAGGGAAACGAGGATGTCGGCGAGAAAAGCGACGTGCAGGGATACCACCTCTTTCGATTGTAACGGCAGAGGTGGCGGGAACGAGCTTCAGGCAAACCACCGCGAGCGGCTGCCGCAGTGTAGGGCAGTCATCGCGATGTGCCGTTCGGCTCACGACGGAGCATAAAAATGGCCAACGGCAGCATCGTAGAGTCAACGATTTCCGGCCATTTTCGGAAGAGGATGGCAGGGGCACCCTATGGGGTCCGGCGGATTGGCAGTCTGATTGGCAATCCGCCTGGCCTGAGCCGGCCACAACCTGTGGGTTTCCCGAGAGCGGGATGTCGCGGCGGGATTCGATAGTCCGCATGGTTCGGACGTTCTATTCCTTAAAGTGGCCGATTTGTTCGGGTCCAGGCGAGGCCAAGCGGATTGCCAATCCGCCGCAGGTTGCCGACCCAATGCCAAGTGGATTTTTCCAGCCTCATTGGTGGGGCTTCGGCCCTGCAGCCGCCCTTCCGGGCGGCTCGGAGTCGCGCAAATCCGATGGTTTGATAGTGGTTTCGATCAGTCTTGGTC
>JASHSD010001003.1 GCA_030036985.1 Bryobacteraceae bacterium | reverse complement strand
AAAAGAACGCTATGTGCGCGATATATGCGTTCATGCGTTATTGCGACGACCTGAGCGACGAACCGGGCGCCACGCGCACAGCCATGGATCGATGGCGCGACGCTCTGACCGCCGCCCTCGCGGGACATCCCGATGAGAATCCGGCATGGCCGGGTTTTCTGGACGCAGTCGCACGTTATTCGATCCCGCACGAGTATTTCTACGAAATGATCGAAGGCGTGGCTTCGGATCTGGAGCCGCGGGCCGTCGCCACCTTCGAAGAGCTTTATCAATATTGCTATCGCGTCGCGTCGGTCGTCGGGATGACCACGGTTCATATCTTCGGATTCCGCTCACCCGAAGCGCGAGACGCGGCGCTGCCCCTGGCAGAGAAGTGCGGCATCGCTTTCCAGTTGACGAACATTCTCCGCGACGTGCGCGAAGATGCGGCGATGGGGCGGATTTACCTTCCGGCGAAGGATCTGGCGCGATTCCGCGTCTGCCCCGACGACATGCGGAACGCGCTGCGCACCGAGTCGTTCGGCCGATTGATCGAATTCGAAATGGAGCGGGCGCGGAGCTACTATCGCGAGTCGGCGCCACTGCTGAATCTCATCGAACCGGCAAGCCGACCGTCGCTATGGGCGCTGATTGCGATTTACTCGAAACTGCTCGACCGCATCGCGGAATCGCCTTATGACGTGCTGTCGCGGCGGGTCTCACTCTCCGCCGCGGAGAAGTTGTGGATCGTGCTGCGGGCTTCGACGGGATTGACCTGATGGCCGAGCGCCCGATAGAGTTCCACGAATTCTTCCACGCTCAGTTGTTCGGCGCGCTTTGAAATCTCGGGTCTGGACGCGAGCAGATCCGGTGCACACGATCCAACAAGATTGTTCCGCAGCGTTTTTCGTTTCTGGCGAAAGCAGGTGGAGACGAAGGCCGTGAATCCGTCTGTATCGTGCAGGGGTAGTTCGGTTCGAGGGGTCAATCGGATGACCGCCGAATCCACCTTCGGCGGCGGTTGAAAAGCCCCAGGACCGACACTGAACAGATATTCGGTTCGCGCGAAGAATTGACACTCGACTGAAAGATACCCGTATTCACGCCCGCCCGGTTTCGCCGTAATGCGCTCGGCGACTTCCTTCTGGATCAGGAACACGGCCTGACCCGGCGGTCCCGGCCCTTGTACGTACCGCGAAATGATCGGCGTCGCAATGTAGTACGGCAGATTGCCTGCCACCACTCCCCTGCCCCATTGGGACCAGTCCACATCAAGCGCATTCGCCTCCACGACTTCAAGACGCGATTCGCCGCGCCAACGCTCCCGAAGATAAGTGACGAGCGCGGCATCCAACTCGATGGCGACCACGCGATCCGCGCGGGCCAGCAGACGTTCGGTCAGCGCGCCCCGGCCGGGACCGATCTCAATCGCGAGCGCCGCATGATCGCCGCACGCCGCTTGGGCGATGCGATCGAGGATTTTGCCTTTAACAAGAAAATGCTGGCCGAGCCTTTGCCGCGCCAATTTTGCGGATCAGTCCGTGATATTGATATGCCGGCTGCTGACCACGATCTTGCCCGAGACCTTCTGTCCGAAAGCCGTCGCCGGCACAAACGTACTGAACAGAACCATGTTGCCGATTTCCCGAATCTCCGCGCGGGAGGCATCTTGGGGCGCTTTGCTGTCGCCCAAAACTCCGAAGTCGCTGACGGATCCGTTGGGGTCGACGGTCAACTGCATCGTCACATCCGGCCCGTCGACGGAGAACGGCGACACACCGTCAACCGTCACCTGCGTGAACAAATCCACCGGGACATCGGGTTGCCATCCCGGATGGACGTGCAGGGTATCCAGGATCATCGCAATACAGAAAAAAGACGAAAGAATCCCGCCCATTGCGGGCAAGGCGATCGGCCGCAGCAGGTTGTCGAACAGCAGTTTCGCGTTGACGCGGAGTTCGGTCAGGCGCGCGGCGAGATTACGGCGAAGCATCATGCGCGAGCGTTCGCGCGACGCCACCACCCGCAGGCGCGTGGAAAGCATGGACGACGCGGTCTTGACGGACAGACCCCGGAGACCGGTACGCAGAGAGCGCACCTCCGCGCGATGCAGATCGCATTCGCGGCAGGCGCGAAGATGCGCGGCCACGCTGTCGCGTTCCGCGTCTCTCAGCGTTCCCGCCATGTAATCCCACAGCACGCTGCGGACGGAGTTGCAATTAAATTCATCGATCATTTGGCAGTCCCAGGTATGAGTTGCAGGGATGGCGCCGGATCGAGCCGCGTCGCAAGATTTCTACGCAGGGCTTCCCGGCCCCTCATGATCCGGGACTTCACCGTCCCGATGGAAACTTCAAGAATTTCCGCGATTTCGTCGTAGCTCATGTCTTCGATCTCCCGCAGAACAAGGGCCGTTCGGAAAATCGGGTTCACATTCGCCAGAGCTTCTTCAAGCAGAAGCTGGGCTTCGCGGTTCATGGTGAAATCGAACGGGGTTTCACCCGAATCCATGATGGGTTTTTCGCGCGAATCGGAGTCTTCGAAACATTCGTCGATTCCGGTTTCGCCCCGGCGATGGCGGAACAGCCAGCGGCGCCGGTTGTGCGATTCGTTCACCGCGATGCGGTAGACCCACGTGCGCAGGGTGCTGTCCCCGCGAAAGCTGCCAACGTTGCGGAAGATTTTCAGAAAGACTTCCTGGGCGACATCGCCCGCATCGGCCTGATCGTTCAAGAGGCGATACGCGAGATTGTAGACGGGGCCCTGGAATCTTTCGATCAGCTGTTCGTAAGCGCTCTCTTCGCCCGCCTGCAGAGCGGAGATCAGGCGCTGATCCTCGAGAACCGCCTCTTCCTCGGCGGTCAGATTCGAGTTCAGGTTGAGGTAGTAGTTGGCGGCCAATGTACCCTCGATTATAGGACACCGGACGGACGACGATTGTTCCCGGCGTGATGCCCGATGCGGCGGGCGTTCCTCCGCATCGCATCCGTCGGTGATGGCGCATCTGTTGGAACGGAATCTGCACCTATGCACCCACGGGAGTTGTCAATGAATTACAGACATTCCGGACTCATAGCGGCCTTGCCCGCCATGCTTGCGGTGTGCGCTTTCTCCTCGGCTCAGAGCACACCGCGGGCGGCTGGCAGGCCGGTCTCAATCAACGCAATCGGCGCCTCCGAGGAGCCTGTGGCTCTGAACGCGCTCAAATGAGCAACCAGTTGCGGGCGACGGACAGTCTCTCCTTCACCGCCCGTATTTCGCGGGAAGAACCCGGCACCAATGGGCAGATGCTGAATTTCTTCCGTACCATTCGGGTGCAGGTCCAGCGCCCCGGCAAAGTGCGCATGGAAGTGCAGTCGGATACCTCCGACGTCAACCTCTGGTGTGACGGCCATACCGTGACAATGATGCCGGTTAAAGGGAAGATCTACGCGACCCTTCCGGCGCAATCCACTCTGGGCGCAACGCTCGACAGCCTGAAAAGCCAAGCCAATGCCCACACGCCCTTAATTCCGTTCCTGACCGCTGATCCTTACGCCCGGCTTTCCGACGGTCTACAGAGCGCGAATGAAGTCGGCATCGATAACGACGGGAACGAACAGATTCTACACTTGGCCTTTACCGAGGCCGACGCGGGTTGGCAGCTGTGGCTTTCCGGCCCGAATCAGGTGCTCCCGCGCCGCATGGCGATCATCTTCAAGAAGATTCCCGGACAGCCCCGTGTTGGCATCGAATTTTCCGACTGGAAGCTGAACGCGGAAATTCCGAACGACGCGTTCGTATTTCTGAAACCGGAAGGCGCTGTGGCCGCAAGCCTGCAGAACCTCCGGTACCGGACATTCAAGCAGGGGGCGAACCCCGAGGGAGGTACATCGAAATGAAAACGCTGACTGCTGCAACGCTCGCCCTCTGTCTGGCATTTCCGGCCATGGCCCGCGTTGAAGGCTACGGTCCCATGCGCTACAACCGGGTAGGACGTGGGGGTTGGCATGGTGGGGGTTTCGTGGTCGACCGCAGAGGCGGCCCCGGGTGGGCCGGGGTCGTTGCGGGCGGCATTCTGGGGGCGGCTGCCGGGCTCGCGCTGGGCGCCACCGTGGCGCCGGCGCCCGTCTACGTGGCGCCTCCTGTAGTCGGAAGCATGGTTCCGGTTCTGCCCGAAGGCTGCGTGACGGTTCCCAATTATTACCGCGGGGCGGTTTACAATTGCGGCAACATCTTCTACCAACCGGTGTATCAAGGAACATCGCTGATGTACGAAGTCGTTCCGGCGCCATAACGCACGAGAGTGTAGGGCAGGATGGCATCCTGCAGCGGATTGGCAATCCGCTTGGTCTGTGGCGCGAAAGCGGCCAGGCCGGTTACAATCGGCCGCAGATTGACAATCTGCCCTACACCCAGGATGGAGCGTCCTGCGACAATAAAAACGCGCCGCATGCGGGACTTTCAACCGCTCGTAAAGAACCCACACATCCTGACCATCCTCGGCAATTTCTGGCCGCGGAAATACGAGTTCGCACGTTTTCCTCTCGAAAACCGGCTTATCCGCACCGACGAAGACACCCAAGTCATGGTGCAGACGCAGCATCCC
>JASHSD010001002.1 GCA_030036985.1 Bryobacteraceae bacterium | reverse complement strand
TTGTGGACCTATTATTTGAGATTAGAGACGATAACGGCATCGAGGCTGTGTTTGACGCCGGCCGGTGTGTCGTAGAAGTACGCTGCACTCCAGAAGAGGCTGACTTCGTACTGAGGCTTCTCCTTAACCTTAAGCTCTACGATTGTTTGAACCCACCGTGGTCGGAACAATGCGCTGTTTGTCCATAAATCACAAATTCCGTACAAAAGCGTAGGGGCTGGTCTGATTGGGCTTGCACTGTGCAGAAGACATGCCCAGAATGACGCAACCACGTGGAGAGTAACTTATGCCTGTCAATGACATCCTGAAAGGCGACGGGGCCGAGACGGCTTTCGACTCTATACGGATGACAAGGCGGGCATGATCGAGACGATTAGACGCCGTAAGGCGATGACGTAAGGCGCTCGTCCAGCCTCTAAATCCCCACTCGCTCGATCTCGCTGAAGTCAATATCGTCGTTCCGCCGATCATAAAGCCGCGTGGTGCTGATGTCTTCGTGCCCGGCCATGCGCTGCGCAATGGTGATGTCGCCGCCCCGGTTCATATAGTCGGTTATCCCGATGGCGCGGAACGAGTGGTTGCCGATCGCCGCCTCGATTCCGGCGTCCCTCGCGCGGCGGCGCACCATGTACCAGGCGTCCACGCGCGACATGGGCCGATCCGAGAGCGTCTTTGTCCTGCCGACGGCGGCGCGGAAGAGTGGACCCTTCTTGTCTTCCGCGATGCCCGCCGCGGCAATATATTCGTCCAGATAATGCTCCAGCTTGTGATGGCAGCCCATTTCGTTCACCTTGCCGCCTTTCTCCTGAAGCCGCAGCCACCAGCGTTTCTTTAGCGGAAAATAATCCTCCACCTTCAGGCTCACGACGGCGGACACGCGGGCGAAAGTATAGACCATCACGGCGATGAAGGCCCGGTCGCGCAGGCCGACAATGTGAGACGTGTCGATACTGCTCAGAAATTCCGTGGTCTCGCTGGACGACATGACCGTGGTTGAGCCTTTCTTGATCTTGTGCCGCGGCCCGCGCACCTCTACTGCCGGACTGGAAGGGATCACCTGGCCGGTGACGAGCCAGCCAAACAGCATGCGGATACAGGCGAGGTGCTGCTTGATCGAGGGAGCTTTCATCTTGCCTTGCAATTGCTCTATATAGCCCGCAACATGGATCGGTTTCACGTCGGCCAGCTCCGTCATACCCTTTTCTTCGCACCAGTGCAGGAAGGCGCGCGCAGCGACACTATAGGCTGCACGTGTGTTCTTGTTGCGGATGCTGACAGTGAAGAATTCGAGGAAGCGCCAGGCCGTCTTCTCGCCTGCATTGGCAATCAGTGCGGGCAGCTTGTACGCGGCGACGGGGAATCGGTTGATGTCAGCAGCCATGCGCTAATGCTTTTCCGATGAGGGACTCTCCCAATCCCCAAGCATCCGTTTGAGCCGTTGCGCCGCCGCTCTTGTTTCTTTATCGTCCCCCGGCAATTGTGGAAAAGCCGCCGCGAAGCGTCCGGCGCGGAAATCCGCCGCAAGCTGGCCGACATTGGTGAACTGGTAGCCCGCCACGGCCTCGCAAACCCGGCCCGTAAAATTTAAGACTAGTGCCACATCGTCCGGGCTGAAGCCGTCGTGACGGCCTGTCTCGAAAATGAAGCTGTAGCCTGGCCGACCCTCCAGCTCGTAGATTTCATAGCAGACGCCCAGCTCTCCAAGAAAACACACAGCGGTCTCGCGTTTTGCAACTGCAATGGAGCCTACGGTGATTTCAGGAGCCGACATCGCGGGCCTTCACGAGTTCGGCCAGTTCGCCGTCCGCCATGCCCTCCGCAAGCTCCACGGCATTGACGCCCAGCCTCCGGGCGGCGGCGTCGAAGGCGTTATACGCGCTAATCAGCAGCCGGGCATTTCCCATCGTTTCATCGACGCCGCGCCGATTGCCGTATCGCTGGCATTGGGCGATAGGTTCAGAGCCGTCGGCGGGCCTGATCAATATCGACTGTTTCTGCATGAGCGCTGTCATCGGCCCCGAGCGATAAAACGGCGTGGCCCGATCCGTGCTCCGCATCGCCTTAACGGTCAGCTCCTGGTCGAGATCGTGGAGCGCCCGTTTGAGTAAGCGAGGCGGTTCCTGCGCGCCGTTTTCCAAATCCACGATGAGCGGAAGGTTTAGCGGGAGCAATTTCGCCAGGGCCTCTTGCGTAAGGCCGTGCTTCTGCCGAAAATTCTTCAGGTGACTGCTGACGACCAGCGCCACCGCCTGGTCGTTTCGCTCCGCTTCCGTGAGTGTCGAGGCGTTCATGCCCGCGACGATACCCCCCGCCCGTGTTTCTCGCAAGCGGTATTTCTACAACATAATTCGCTTTATGTTGTACTAATGCCCCTGATCCTGGAGTGGCCGAAAACCGACTCCGCAAAGCCCTACGGCGCTCTTTTGAAAGCGCGGGTTTGCTCCGTCGATCATTTCGCACCGCTATCGAGACGCGGCCGGATTCGGCAGAGAGCGGGTATGCAAGCGGAGTTATTGGACCATTGAGGCCAGTCCCGCAATGCGTCCGCCATCTCCAGCGACCATGACCGGGACATCGCCGACGCCCGCGCGGTGGAGCGTATCGCGGATGAATCCGGCGAACTCGGCGGCGCGCGCCTCGACTACTTCCGCGTAGGGCTCTCCGGGCGAGGAAAGCAAGCCGTGTACGCTCATCATTTCCTCTGCATCTTTACGTCCTATGTCCAGGCAGACGGCCACGTCGTTTACGAAGTGCGAGCGGCCAATGGGAATGCGTTCCCGCGCCAGCTCGACGCCGGCCCGCACCAGGCAGATGTCGGAATGGCGTACATCCATCTTCACGGCTACGAATCCCGCCCCTTTGGGCGTCTTTGCGTATGCGCCCACGCAGGCGGCGAATCCCGCCAGTCTCATCAACAGGTCTCGGCGTGTCATCGATCCCAATTATGGATCGAGATGCCGTCCCGCGGCATGCCCCTCGAATTACTCCTTCAGCCTCGCGAGCGCGTAAATGCTGTCGCGGAGCTTCCTGTAACGTTCCGGCCTGCGCCGTTCGATCTGCTTCAGTTTCCGCGCCAGGCGCACAATGGCGATTTGCGTATCATCCGCCACGATGGCTGTATCCCGCGCGTCGAAGAAATCGCTGATCGGCACACCGAGTGTTTCCGCGATGGCCAGAAGCCTTGGCACCGCGATCACGCATTCGCCTTTCTCGTATCTCTGCAAACCCTGGTAGCTGATCCCGACTGCCTCTCCCAGTTGCGCGAGCCCGATTCCCCGTGCGATCCTCAGCTCCCTTAGGCGCCGGCCAACGAGGCGGCTGGTTTCCCGCTCGCGCTGCTGCATCGGCGATCCTTCGATCCGCTTACGCCAAAGGCGCAAATCGACACGCCTGGCTTTCGCTCGCGGTTTCTTCATGGAGGAGCCTCCCTGGCCCACCGTTAGCGGCTTCGCCGCATCATGTAAAGCCCGCCATGAATCTTTGTACTAACGCCCCTAACCTTTCCGCATCCGCACTCCCGGCCTGTCGTCGTTGAGGAATTCCACGCCCGCCTTCTCCAGCGCAGTCATTACGCGAACGAGCGTGTCGGTGCGGGAATCGACATGCCCGTCCGACTCCTCCATCTTCCGCAGCGTCCCGAGGGCGACCTTGCCCCGCTTGGCCAGGTCTCTCTGCGTCCAGCCCAGCAGCCCGCGAGCGGCCCGTAAATGCCTTCCCGTGATTAAGATCAAGGGGAACTTTAGCATCGGTTTCGCTTAAGCTCAATTTTCTGAGCAATATACGCAGTATATTGATCTTTTTGCTCAGTTTGTGCCATGATCCGATCGGAGCCTGAAAGGAGGCTCTGTTCTCCATGACACCCAGGATTCTTGTGGGCCTTGCGATAGCAGCGAGGCTCGCGCTTGCGCTCGACTACAGTTTCGTGCCGGTGCCCGGTAACGCCAATATAGAAACGCAGCTCATCAGCACCATTCCGACCGGAACCTTTACCGCCATCAATTCGCTCGCTACACCGTTCTCGATTTCCGCAACGCCCGGCACATGCGGACCTGCGGGAAACGCGCCATGCAATCTCTACGTTGGACGCACCAGCCTTACGCTCAACGTCTCCATTCCCAACGCCACCGATGTCTATACGCTGATGAACGCGACTTCGCCGCCGCCGGGCGCGCAGCTCGGCACGATTACCTTCATCGGCTCGGGAGGGGCCACCCTCTCCTTCCCGCTCATCGCCGGGCAGGATGTCCGAGACTATGAGCAGGGCATCTTCGCCAACACGCTCACCAACGGCATTAGCGGCGTTCAGGCGCTGAATGCCTTTGCTTGCGTTGATCCCACGACCTGCCTGGGCTCGGGAGGCACGGGCAACGTTCAGACGGGAGACAAGGCGGCCTATGTCGCCGACGAGCAGCATTTCTCGCTGGGAACGGCTTTCCTCGGCCAGACGCTTACCCAGATAATCCTCACGGACACTTATGGCGGAGCGCCCACGCTCCTGCTGATGGGCGTCACCGTGGGTTCGCTGGGCCAACCCGCCATCACATCAGGTGGCATTGTGCCGATCGATAGCCCGGTCAATACGATTCAGTCGGGATCGTGGATTTCGATTTACGGGACGAATCTCGCGGCCGCGACCGCGACCTGGAACGGGGATTTTCCGAAGGTGCTGGGCGGAACCAGCGTCACCGTCGATAACCGGCCCGCTTATCTCTGGTATGTAAGCCCGACGCAAATCAACCTGCAGGTGCCCGACGACAGCGCCTTGGGGCCGGTCAATGTCACGGTCACTACTCCCGTGGGCAGCAGCACTTCTACGGCAACGCTCGCCACTTACGCGCCTTCGTTCTCACTCTTCAGCAGCAAATATCCCGCCGCCATCGTTCTCACTCCCGGTAGTCCGGGCAATAGCGGAGCCGGGTACGACCTTATCGGGCCGAGTGGAGCGTTTTCGTTCCCGAGCCGCCCTGTGAAGGCCGGAGAGATACTGATTCTCTTCGGCGTCGGCTTCGGCCCCACCAGTCCAACTGTGCCGGCAGGTGAGCTATTCTCTGGCGCGGCCCCGAGTGTGACAGAGCCGCAGTTCTTTATCGGCGGCATGCCCGCGACGGTGCTTTTTGCGGGCATTGTCGAAGCCGGGCTGTTCCAGTTCAACATCGTCGTCCCGAGTGCGCCTAGCGGCGACCAGATACTGACCGCCAGCGTCGGCGGGGTGACGACGCCACAGGGCGTCTACGTCACGCTGCAATGAGGAACCACCCATGAACAACCAAGAAAATCAACATGAAGAATGGGGCGCTGGAGAATACGCCCTTGTTGGCGCGGGCGTCGGCGGTGCAGGAGTGGCGAACTCCGTCGGCCTCATCGGCGTTTCGGCGGGCCTTGCCGCCCTGCCGTTCTGCATCGGCGCGGGGCTCCTGGGCGGACTCGCCTGGTGGGTGGGGAAGAACGTAAGGAAATGGTACTGAGCGCGGCCGGGAACCGATTGCCATGAAACTTATCCTTGGCGATTGACACCTCCACTGTCCCGGTTTAGAACAAAACCTGTCGCTTAGTAATTAGATGACAAGCAATATCATGTTCAACCGCGCACGCCGTTACCAAATATGAAACAACGACAGCGAAGGTCCGCTTCCACTGGACCCGCTGCCGAAAACCGGAGTCCTTGCGGGTAACGATCTTGTGAGATCGAGCCTCACGGACTCGGCAGGCAGGGACAAATCAGCCCCCGCCGTGTTTCAGCGTTTTGCGTAACAGCTTGCCAACCACAGGGCGGACCGATGCCGGCCAGGAAGAGGTTCAGCGGCACGAAGGGAAAAGGCGCGTCACGCGGCGGCGAGTCGCGCAGCGGCAGCGAGACGCGCAAGCGAACACCCATCATCGGATTCCGGGCTACCGACGAGGAACGCGCGAAGATTGAAGCGGCGGCGCAACGCGCCGGCCTGACGGTCGGCTCCTATGTGCGTTCCCGCGCCCTGAAAAGACCGGAAACCCGCGCGGTTCGCCGCGCGCCGGTGGAAACAGCGCAACTGGCGAAGCTGCTGGGGATGCTGGGAGCCGTGGGCGGGGCAATCGCCCATCTCGCAAAGAAGCGGAGCGCCGAGAACCATGAAGTGCCCGAGGATCTGTTGGCGGCGGTCGCGGACTTTCGTCACGCGGCGGAAGCCATCATCCTGGCGATGGGTAAGCACCCTCACCTTCTGCATGTGACGCATCCCGAGGCGCATCGTCGCGAAGCGGTGCATCCCGACGCGGGGCACCATGATCATTAACGGGGGATCGCGCTGCAATCCGCGGTTTTTCGCCAGGCATCTCTCCAATGAGGATGAGAACGAGCGGGTGACGCTTTGCGACATCCGCTATCTTGCGGCGGAGAACGTAACCGACGCACTTCACGAGATGGAAGTGGTTGCCCTGGGCACGATGACCAAGAACTTCTTTTACCACGTAAACATCAACCCGCTCGAAACCGAGCACCTGACGCAAGATCAGTGGGACTATGCCGCTGCATTGCTGGAGAAGCGCCTGGGTCTTGAGAACAACGCCCGGTTTATCGTGGAGCACCTCAAGAAAGGCCGCACTCACCGGCATGTCATCTGGTCGCGCATCGACGTGAGGCGCATGCGCGCCGTCACGATGATGCACGATTACGCCAGGCACCAGGAGACTGCGAGGCAGTTGGAGCGTGAATTCGGGCTTCAGAGCGTTGAAAGCGTGCTGGGGCCGGAGAAGGCAAAGGGCCGCAGACCGAAACGTCGTCCGAAGTCATGGGAGACATTCAGGGGCAAGAAAAGCGGTATCGACCCTCACGCGATGACCACGGAGATCACCGCGCTTTATCGCGGCAGCAGGAGTGGAGAGGAATTTGCCGCCGCGCTCAGAGAGCACGGCTACCGGCTCATAAAAGGCGACCGGCGCAATTGGTGCTTGGTGGACCGAGCCGGACAGGTTCACAGCCTCGCCCGCCGCCTTGACGGTGTCAAAGCGGCGGAACTCCAAAGCTTCATGGCGGAGGCGCGGAAGTGACCCGCTTCATAGGCGACCTTCAAACAAACCAGTAGTAGGTAGCCTCCGGTAAATCTACCATTACTTGTGTCATTTGCTTGCCAAGAGCATCGCAATCCGCTAATGTTCGTAAACACTTTCACGCGATGGGGACGATGCGCCACAACCCGGCGGACCAACACAAGCACTACGACCGCAGCGACTCCTACGCATATTCGCAGGCGGCCCGCAGGTCGTTCCACCGGCCCAGCACATCACTCGGCGCGCCGGGGCACCTGCTGCACGTGGCGATGGTCGCCGCCCCTCTCGTGATCACGAACATGATCGAAGACCCGCAAAAGAAATGGAAAGCGCTGGCAATGGTACCCGTCATCGGCGGACTCGCCTCCGAACTACTCTGGACGGTCAAGTTGGCCGAGCAGAGACATAAGGACCAGGAAGCGCGAGAAGCGCTCGAAGAGTGCAGGCAACAACACTGCCGATAGCCCCGGCCGTGATTCTCACCAGATGCCCCATATAGACGTGTCCCCGCATGGAGCCGTGGTTGCAAGTGCAACCCCAAAGGCAGAAACACGGGGGGGCGGTGCCACAGCAGCGCCAGGGCGTCCGGTAGAATAACCGGCTGTCATAAAACAATAATCCTGCATTTTGTTCTTGACGGCGGAATGCCCGTGCATTTACGATCCGACCCACGCCGCAAAGAAGGTCTCGCGGCGACTTCGCTTCGGAGGAAATAAACCCGTGTCTAGCCTATCGACGTGGTTTGCAGATTCATCGCCAACAATCGCTCCCTGTTCCTGTAAATACCGATTCTTGAAGCAGCCCGCATTCTGGCTGATTGCAATCGCGCTTGTCCTTCTGATCCTGCCCGTAGCCGCTCACGCGCAGAACTACACGCTCACGGCCATCACCGTTCCCGGCGCGGCCGCCAATTCCACCGTAGCGAACGGGATCAACGACAACGGTCTGATAGTGGGCCAGTATCAGGACACCAGCGGCAATACGCACGGGTTTCTCTACAGTGGCGGCACATACACCGCCGTTAACTGCCCGAGTTCCACATCGACCATCGCACGCGGCATCAACAACAGCGGAGTGATCTCCGGCACCTGCACCGATAGCACAGGCACGCACGGATTCATCGATAGTGCCGGTACATACACCGCCCTTAACTACCCCGGCGCACAGGCAGGCACAACTCAGGGCTGGGGGATCAACGACAGCGGAGAGGCAGTGGGCCAGTATCAGGACACCAGCAGCAAATTGCACGGCTTCCTGTACAATGGCGGCACATATTCCTCGATAGACGATCCCAGCGGCGTAGTAACCCTGTGGGCCACCGGCATTAACAACGGCGGAGCAATCGTCGGATTTTACGAAGACAGCAGCAGCTTGCTCCACGGCTTTGTCGATAACGGCGGCACGTTCACCACGATCACATACTCGGGAGGAGACACGGAGGCTACCGGCATCAGCAATCCGGGGCTGGTTGTAGGAAATACCCCGACGACCATTCCGTTTATCTACAACGGCGGCACATTCACCGCCATTGTGCCTGTGCAAACGGCGTCGGCTCTCTCCGTGTACGGAATCAATAGGGCGCAGAAGATCGTAGGTCTCTGGGCGACCACTTCGGGAACGACAGGATATGTGGGCACTCCTCTCACGTCCGGCGCGAAGAACAACGGCCAGGGATGCGACTGCACCGGCAATCCGATGGTGGGGCAGACCCCGACAAGGGCGCAACAAGCCCCGACGAGTTCTGCTAACGACGCGGGCCGTCTATTGCCGTTAACCGGCTACGCGGTTCCAGGACGGAATCGTCCCGCGTTCGCCAGCGCCATCACGGTGGGCAACGGAAATCTCTTCCAGTCGGCGACGGATT
>JASHSD010001001.1 GCA_030036985.1 Bryobacteraceae bacterium | reverse complement strand
CGAACTGGTTATTGCGGTAGATCGATTTGTCCACATTCCCCGCCGTATCGACGGCCACCGGGAAAGCCTGAGCCTCCCGATCCACCTCCTCGGGCGGATAACCGATCATGCGGCCGCGATTGTTTTCGACCCGCACCTCGGTCGCATGCCCCACCTGAATGGCGTCGCGCGCAATCATGGCGAACTCATTCCCCGCGATGCGTCCGCGCGCATTGCGCGGCGAGTTGGCGAGCGAATGCGTCGAGATGCCGTTGCCGCGCACGTCCGCGATGCGGCAGTTGAGCACTTCGAAATCGGTGGCGCCTTCTTCGATCAGAATTCCGCCGGTGGCGTTATTGCGTTTGCGCGCGTTCAACCCGCCGCTGTTCGAGATGCTGACGTCATGAATATGCACCGTATGTCCGCCGTTCACCAGAATCGCAAAGCCGGGGATCCCGACCGCCTTCACCGCCCCGATTTCAAGATTGGTTACGCCTTCCGCGAGGATGCCGTTATTCGCGACGAACCGCGAGAACATCGCCGTCGCCGGTGGAAGCCCCATCGGAAGCGCGACGGCATCGCGATTGCCGTCGAGCGAAAGATCGTGGACTCTGATGTTTCTGCCGGCAGGGATCACGATCAAAGCGCGCCCGCGAAAGCTATCGGCGGCTTTCAGAACCGTCATGCTGCCGCTGATATCGAGATCGTGCGTATCGGAAGGCAGAATAATCTCGCGCGAGATGGAGATGGTCCCCGCCGGCAGCTTGACCGCGCCGGTTTTCGCCCGAAGCGCGGAGCGCAACTGACTTTCCGTCGGAGCCGCCGACAGCGAAGCAGCCAAAGCAAAAACCAACCACCTCACCCTCACCCTCATCCCATCCGCCTCAAAACCCAAGTAGCACAGGCTTCAGCCTGTGATCTTCTGATCTCACCCCACCACCTCAATCCCCATCCGAGCCAGCATCACCTTACCCAACCGAATCTCCAGCACACGCCCTCCCGGCCCGACGCCCGCCGGCAGATGAAAATTGACCTCATACCGCAGCGCCAAAGGATCCGTCATATGCGGCTCCATCCTCACCACCGGAACGCCGTCAATCGTCGCCGCGAAGTCCCCGATCGAATCCACATCCTCGACCGTCGCCGTAATCCACCCGCTCTCAATCCGCTGCGAAAGCAGATTCACCCCATCGCTCAGCTTCGTCAACCGCGGCGCCAGCGGACCCGGCGGAATCACTCGCACCACCGCCTCCGGACAGAGCTGCCGTCCATTCCACTCCACCCGCACCGGCACAAGCCCCTTGCGCACCCCCGGCGGCAGAAACACATTGAACTGCGCGAGCCCCCAAACCCTGGGCCCGATATAGGAATTCCTCCCGCGCACGCCGTCGATAAACCCTTCGAGCGAATTCAGATCGCACTCCTCCGGCAAATTTTCGATCTGCAGCGTAGCCGCGGCCAGGCGTCCGCTCGACGGCACGGCCTGCTCCTGGCTGAACGCGTTCACCACCTGGCGAATCCGGCACGGCAGCGGCTTCTGCCACGTCGTCCACATGTACTGCGTATCCACGCCCGTCAGCGACAGCAGCCGCACGCCGTGATCCTGCGTAAAGACCCGAATCTCATCCGAGCTGATCCCGACGCCTTCCCACGTCGTATAAGGCCGCGCGGACTTCGGCAGCCCATTGATCTGCAGCCGCGCAAACCCGCCCGGCTTCAGCACCCGAACCGTCTCGCGCAGATACGAAAACACCACCTCCGGATCCGGAATGTGCTGAAACACGAACAACGAATAAACGAAGTCGAAATGCCCGGAGGGGAAAATGGCCAGATCGCTGCCATTGGTGTGGTGCGCATGCGCATGCGGAATATCGTCCAGACGCAGCGCCGCGTGCGCAATCATCTCGTCCGAAACGTCCACGCCATGGATCTCGCCGAAATGCTGGCTCATGAACCGCATCAGCCGGCCGGGACCGCATCCGATTTCGAGCGCGCGCCGACTCGACACCGGAACGCCTTTCGGCAGCCGCTTCAGCTCGCCTTCGAGATCGCGGATCGCGTCGGCCGCCGTCGCCAGGAATTCGCGATCGTCCTGGTCCCGCCGTCCGAACGCGACGTAGTAATGCGCATCCTCGCGCGCGCGCTTGTTCCAATCCGCGCGCATGCGCTCCTGAACGTCCACGTGGCCTATTTTATCGGCAGCGTGATCGGGCCACCGATTCGGCAGAAATCCCGCGCATCGTCGAGAACGCCGTAAACCGCGACCGTCTCGCCGACGCGCGCCCGCGCGTACCCCTGCCAGCCCTGGCCATCTGCGCGAAGACGGAGGTCCGGACGCCGCAAACCACTCCGCGCCACGCCGACGACCGTCCCTCCGGAATCCACGATCGCGAGATCGCGGGCAGGCATCACAGCCCATCCCGTGATCCGATAAACGCCGTCGCTGACTATCACCGCGTTCTGCGCTTGGCCTTGGCAAACCGCGTCGCCCGCCGCAACGTGCTTCCCCACCAAATGACTGCGTGTCTGC
>JASHSD010001000.1 GCA_030036985.1 Bryobacteraceae bacterium | reverse complement strand
TCAGGTCCATCACCTCGCGCCGGGTCTTGTTGCCGACTCCACGAAGACTGGAGAAGCGGCCGGGGGGCTGGGCGGCCAGTTCCTGCGCCGTGAAAATACCCAGCCGGTCGAGAGTGTTCTGTGCTCGGGTGCTCACGCCCAACTGCGAGATGAGCGTGTCCGGGCGGACGCTGTCGAGTGCAATCCTCTGAGCGGTCTCATCTGGGCTGCGGCTCTCCGTAGCAGCGGCCCGGGCGAAGACATTGTGCCACGCGGCGAGCATGTCGACTGCGTTGTCGAAGCGCCCCCGTGGGTCCCTCTCGAACGCCTTGCGGAAGAAGGTGAAGAGAGAATCGCGGACCGGTGCGTCGAACAGGTCCGAGTCGATGGTGACGTCGTCGGCGATGAGATGCGGCGCACTCTGGCCGTCACCCCAGCGCGGTGTACCGCCCGTCGCCATTTCATAAAGAATGACGGCGACAGCATAGCGTTCCGCCGCAGTGTCCCACCGGCCTCGCCCAGGGAGTTGGAGGAAAGGCTCCAGATAGGGCGGTGTGCCTGCGCGAACCTGATCGAGTGGGGCATCCGACAACGAGAAGTCAAAGATCTTCAGGCGCTTCTGGAGATTCTTGCCGTATTCCTGAATGCCGATGTTGTCGGGCTTAAGGTCGCGGTGCGCGACGCCCATTTCCTCCAGATATTGAGCTATCTGCAGCAGGTCCTCTCCGTACCGCTGGAGAAACTCCAGCGAGAGCCGGCCGACTTCTTTCAGTTCCTGCGCGAGCGTGCCCTTGCCGGCGTATTCCATGAGGAATCCGGAATGCCCTTCCGGGAAGTGCAGGAGTTCACCCGCCTTCACGATCAGCGGGTGAGTGAGCTTTTCCAGTGTGCGATGCTCGGCTTCAACACGGGAGTTGTCATCCGCGCGTCGTGCGACCTTGAGGACGAAGGTTTCTTCGCCTTTATTTACAAGAAGCGCAACCGCAGTGGAACCGCCGCCGAGCCTCTTCTGAACCTTGAGGCCAAACGGGAGCAGTTCGCCTGGTTTCGCATCCAGCGGGTTGGCGAGCGACTCCTGAGGCGGTCCAGTGAGCTCCTCCCAAACCTCCTCGATTCCGGCGAGGAAATCTGCCGCGTTCTCCGTGCGCAGCATCAGGTCCGGACTGGTAGCTTCGCGGATGAGCTCTTGAAGACGGGGAGTGGCTCCGTCCAAAGCGGCGGCCAGCGGAAGGCCCTTGTGTTCCGTCAGGATCTGGTTGAGTTCAGCGGCGCTACCAGCGGGGGCCCTGCCGCTGACGACGTGATACGCAATCGCGCCGAGGGAAAAGACGTCCGCCATGGGATCGCGCCCGCGGGGATCGAGGATGGATTCGGGAGCCAGATATACAAGCGAGGACTCTTCGGAATACTGGCTGGGGTGAAGCGTCGTGCTTCGGGAGGCCGGCGATCCGCTCGATGACCCGGACGCGAGCAACCGGCCTGCCTGCCAGTTAAAGAGGCGTACCTGTGGATGATCCAAGTTGGGCTGGACGACCAGAATGCTCTTCGGACTCAGCGCGCGATGAATGACCCGGTGACTGTGGGCATAACGAACAGCGTCCGCGACCTGGCGAACCAGGTCGAGGCGAACGTCGAGCGAGAGAGTCGGTCCCCGCTGCCGGAGGAAATGGTCGAGGCGGATCTCGTCGGTCTCCCGCCGAAACAAGATAGCGGAGCCAAGTTCGTGTTCCTGAAAATCCAGCGCACGGAGAATGCCGGGGTGATCGAGGGTCTCCAGAATCTGGTACTCCTGAAGGGCGCCTCGCCGAACTGAATCGCGCGTGCCCGTTTCTGTTCCCGCAACCGTGTAGAGGCGCACACGCCGTATGGCATGCGTCGTTGGGTGCTCGGCATGGAAGTCCTGGCAGGCAAAAAGCGGATTCTCTTCGATCAGGTGCTGAAGAACGTAATCGCCGACACGGCGTTGCCGCTGCGAAGGACGGATACCGGCTTCTTCGAGGGCCTGCGCGACGCGCTTCGCTGTTGGACGGTCGATTGTGACGCCACGAGCGGGGATGCTGCCGAAATAATCCCGCTGGAGGAGTGCAGGGAGGATGCCGGGTGATTTGTCACGAGGCTCTCGTTCGCAGATCGCCATGCGCTCGGATTCCGGAAGGCGGACGCTGATTCCTGGTGCCGAGAGGAAGACCAGTGCCTCGACCCATGGCCTGCGCTCGTTCCTGAAGGCTCGCTGCTTTCCAATGAGTCCCGCCAGCTTGCGGGCTTTCGCGTTAGCGAGGATCAGAGGGCTGTCGATGGCGAGCGTGCGTCCATCCTTCTCCTAATCCCAACTGTGGCGGTCGCCGAAGACGATGCCGCCGCGACTTTTCGCTTCCACCATGAAGACGCCCGCGCGGGTGATAACGAGAGCGTCGACTTCGTTTACGGAGCCGTCGTCGGCAATGAACTCGAAATTTGTGTAGAGGAGGTTCGGATCGCTATCGGGAAGTCCCTGGGCAAGGAATTCCAGCGCTTCCCGTTCGTGCGGGAACCGTGATTCGGCAAAACGCTTCCATCTTGTCTTCGAGAGAGCCATTAAGGTGGGCCGCAGTTACAGCCATGCCAGTGAAAAGCAATTTTACCTTGTTCAGCATCGTCGGTGTGCGTTTCGCTCGTAGATTCAATCCGATCCGAGCGATCTGCCAGCCTCGGGCGTTTGAGCCATTGCCGGCTCTCAGGACTTCATCTGGGACTTCTGGAATTTATTCTTCGCTTCGAGCGTGGTGCCGGCATGTTGTTGCTGGACGTACTGCGAAAACGTGAAGGTCACCTTATCTCCCGAAGACAGGGTTGTGCCGTCGATGCCTTTACCCTGCGGCCTGCCGTTGACCAAAAACTCCCAATAGAAATACGGTTCGGCCGAGGATAGGTATGAGTCGAATGTCTCATTGATCATGAACACCATGTATCCGAGAGAGGGGCCGTAATATTGCAGGCCAAACGTGAACTTCGCCGTGCTGTTGATGGCGTTCCAAGCCAATTCGAGCGCGGCTTGGGCGCTCATCCCGGAGGTCCATTTGACATCCTGGGATGGTCCGCCGGTGATTTCTACTGTTACCTTGTTCGCTGGGGCAGGCATTTTAAAGTCTCCTTCTTAGCCTAACCTTCGCAGTTGAGCCTCGTTTCAAACTAAATTTGCGCAGATCGCCGGGCTAAGCCCTTTGCAGTGAGTAAAACATTTTTGCGAGTGCTTGTAGTGGAGACCTACCTCTATGCAGACGGGAAAGATTCTGGCACTCTGTAGGAAGGAATGTTTCTGCGCAGCAATACGCGGGTCAAGGATGGCAAGCCGCACCGTTACTACACGGTGGTAGAAAGCCGACGTCTGCAATCGGGGAAAGTAGCGCAGCGGCAGGTGCTGTATCTGGGCGAAATCAACGACAGCC
>JASHSD010000999.1 GCA_030036985.1 Bryobacteraceae bacterium | reverse complement strand
TGCTGGCTTCCATCCAGGCTTTCGGCGCCGAGCGCGGCAAGGCCTACGCGCCACTCCCCAAGTGGCGACGCAGAGCCCGGCGGCCTTCCGCCCTGGATCTGGTCACTCTCCTCCGCAAAGAGATGGCGCAGCACCCCCAGTTACTCGCTCCTTTCGGATTCCGAGTCACCGAGGAAGCCATGGTTCAGGCTGCCGCTCCTGAAAATGTAGAAACTCCAGGGGGCGGGCTTCTGCCCGGCCCACGGTGGTGAAGACAGCCCTGTCGAAATGAGTCGTAGCGCAGACGCTCGCGTCTGCCGCACCGGCACTCGTGCCGGTGCCTTGAGCTTCTACATTCCCGCCTTTTTTGTGCCGCGTCCTCAATGGTCTGGCGACCGAACGCCATCCGGTCCGGACTTCGCATGCTCTATTGTTGTCAGGATGCCCGCAACCGCGTCGGGGACTGCCCATGAACTGTGAGCCTCAATGCGCCGGCCACCGGCCTCTCATCTTCGACATGCCCGTTATCCAGGCCAGCCAACGTCAAGATAACGAATGGGATAACCTAAAATTGGCTTCGTTTGGCAAAATTTATATCCCGGGGGAGTTCGTTTTTGCGAATGACATAGTGCCTGAGTCATTTCGAAAGTCGCCTGAAGCGAACCGTGGCGCGAGTCCCGACTCGGGACGCCTGCCATCATTCTGGGGCGAGGCAGGACGCCCGGAAGGGTCGCCGCCGTGCAAACCCGTCGAGTTCGGCTCGAAAGCGCCGGGCGAAAGCCCGGCTTGGCCGGGCTTCTGCCCGGCCAAGCCGCCCGGCACGGCGGCTGCACCGTTGAAACCCCGTCGAGTTCGGGTCGAAAACGCCAGCTCTTCAATAAGGTGGAAATCCACGTGGCATTGGATTGCCGATCTGCCCTACCCAATAATCGGGAATCCCACGTAGTTCTCCGCGAGCGAAGTCATCGCCGCGCGCGAGCTGGTCAGGTAGTCCAGTTCCGCCAACTGGCGGCGGCGGTCGAAGGCGTTTTCATCGCCCGAAAGATGCAACATCGAGGTCATCCACCACGAGAAGCGCTGCGCCCTCCAAACGCGCCGCAGGCAGGTATCGGAATAAGCGTCGAGCAGATCGCGCCTTCCGGATTTGTAGAACGCGGCCAACGCCTGCGACAGAACATACACGTCGGCGGCAGCCAGATTCAGGCCCTTCGCGCCTGTCGGCGGAACGATGTGCGCGGCATCTCCTGCCAGAAACAGGCTGCCGTAGCGCATCGGCTCGACCACGAAACTGCGCATCCCGGTAACGCCCTTCTGCAGAACCGGTCCCACGTTCGGCTTCCATCCGTCGCGCGTGGTGAGGCGCTTCAGCAGTTCGTCCCAGATTTTTTCGTCCGGCCATCGATGGATATCTTCGTCGGGAGCGCATTGCAGGTAGAGCCGCGTGATCGTGGGCGAGCGCATGCTGAAGAGCGAAAAGCCGCGCTCGGTCCACGTATAGACCAGCTCTTCCGAAGCCGGAGCCGCCTCCGCCAGAATACCCAACCACCCGTACGGATAGGTTCGCTCGAAGGCCGTGCATGAACCTTCCGGGATCGATGGTCGGCATACGCCATGGAAGCCGTCGCAGCCGGCGATGAAGTCGCAAGCGAGCTCATGGTCTTCCTCCCGATGCCGATAGCGGATGCGAGGCGAGTCCCCGGCGAAATCGTGCAGCGTCAGATCCTCCACTTCATGAAATGTGGGACGCCCGGTGGCGCGGCGAGCCTGGTTCAGATCCTTCTGGACCTCGTTCTGACCGTAGACCGTAATCGCGCGGCCGGTGAGTTCGTGCATGTCGATGCGATGGCGCGTGCCGGCGAAGCTGATGTTGATGCCGTGGTGAATCAGTCCCTCGCGCCGCAGGCGCTCGCCCAAGCCGATGGCCGTCATGAGGTCGACCATGCCCTGCTCCAGCACGCCGGCGCGGACGCGCTCGATGACGTACTCTTCGCTCCGCGCCTCCAGCACCACCGAATCGATGCCTTCGAGATGCAGCAGATGGGCAAGGAGAAGCCCGGACGGGCCTCCGCCAACAATTCCTGTTTGCGTGCGCACGGGCGCTAGAGCAGCCGCTCCATTTCGGTGATCAGGTAATCCTCCCCCACATGGCCCGTCCGGTAAGTGCGTTCGTCGAAATAATACCAGTCCGCTCCCCCCGAAGCGGGGCAATAGAAAATCAGCTGCTCGTCCACGTTGTTGTGCTGCAGCAGATCCTGATTGAAAGACCGCACGGTGCCGCGAAGCACGTATGGCCGCTTGAAATCGTCGGTTTCGTAAAGCTGGTCCGTAGCGCTGAATTCGATCTGGAGCAGGCGCCCGCGCAAATTGATCTGGAAAAGGTTCGGACCGTCGGCGTAGTTGTGTTCGGCGAACGATGGCGGATCGAGCAGCACGGCCCCGTCGGTGAGGCGGCCGTTTATCTTCTCCACGAAGACGCGGCAGATGCCGTGCAGGTCCGCCGCGCCGCGCGAACGAAGCTGGTCCACCTGCGCGCTCTCCTCGATCAGCCTGCGGTCACGGTCGCCGATCGCCTCAATGGCTCTCGCCAGACGGGTCAGCCGGTCCGGCCGGTTCTGTCTCCATTTCGCGCCCAATCCAAACAATCCGCGCCCTCACTATATCCAGAATATTCCGTCCCTTCAGGGAAACCGCCGCCCATTGCAGCGGATCGGCCCGCGTAATCTCGTTGCCTATGTACAACTGCGCGCCATGCAGGCGAAGGTAGCGGGCGCGCAATCCCGTGACCGCCGCCACGACCCATAGGCCCTCGACGCCAGGCGCGGCGCGGAGGTCCGGGTTCTGATCGAGCAGCACCAGATCGTTCGCGGCCAAAGCCCGCGGCAGCACGAGGTCCGGCGCGAGACGCGCGGTCAAAGGATCCACCAGATCCCTGAGCAGCCACGCCGGCATCGGCATATTACCGCGAAAAGACGAGAAAATCGCGTCCGTTCCCGGCCCAATGCGGCTGCGAATCATGGGAACAGCTCGAATGGTCGTATCGGTTTCACCCGAAATGCGCCACAAAAGGTCGGAGACGCGGATATTAAGAGCGCGCATCAGCCGGTCGCAGGATCGGCTGGAGCACGTACGCGCATTTTTGAGGACGTTATGCATGTGGGGCTGCGACAGGTCGCACATTCGCGCCAGCCCCCGCTCGGTCAACTGGCCGGCCTTCACCCGCTCGCGCGCCAGATCGATCAGCATTTGCTGCAATTCCCGGATATACACCAATCCTCCGTAAAGCCATATTGCTTTTTGAAATAGGTATATATTTTAACGCAAAAACCGAGTGCTAAACTGCTGTTACAATGCGTCCGCAACCAACGGGTTTGGCGAGACTTGGCCCATATCGGCGTCCGGAAGCGGCATAAATTCCGGCGCCCGCCAAATTTTTTTGAGAGAAAATCGAACTCAGATCTTCGGCGTTAATTTACGACAATGGGAAGGAACATTCTTGAAGATTAAATGGAATCGCTCGGAAACGATCGCTTTGGCGAAAGAATCCTGCGCGCACTGCCACGGGCTAGGATTGCGCGACAGCATCGGCAGGAACGGCTCGGAGGCGCCCTGTAACTGTGTCTTGAGGAAAATATTTCGCCTCTGCTATGCGAGATTCCGGTATTGTCTGGAGAAGGAAAAACACATCACCCAGGCGCGGCTTGCGGTGATCGGTGGGAGGGACCGGCGCCAGGTCTGGGGCCGGAGAGACGAAGAATATATTGCCGATTTCACCTTGGTCAGCAGGCGGTATCTGGACGATTCTCAGTATCAGCTTTTCAAATTTCATTTTCTGCTGGGCGCGGACTGGAAGCTCTGCTGCCGCCGGCTGAATATGAACCGCGGCACTTTCTTTCATGAGGTGTACCGGATTCAGCAGAAGCTGGGTCGGGTTTACCGCGAGTTGGAGCCTTATGCGCTCTTCCCGCTGGATGAGTACTTCGGCGGTACGTGCAGAAAGGAGATCGCCCCGGAGGCGCTGAAGGTGCTCCGGATGCCGATGGACGACAGGAGACGGCGGGCTCTGCGGCCGCCGGTCCGAAAGGTCGCTTAAGGCGGGCCCGTTTGTCTCTCTAAGGCGCGCGCACGCGAGGCTCGGACCGCCGCAGTTCCGAGCCTCGCGGGCAACATCCCCGAATGTGTGCTACTTCGGAAAACTGATCTCCACGCTGAATTTCATCCATTCGATCGCGCCGTGCCCCGCGACAATGCTGTCGTGAGAATGGGTAACCTTCGAATCGGTGATCCGGAGTCGGCCTTGTCCTGACGGAAGCGCCTGAAGCCGCGCCGGCGCGTCTTGAAATTTGGCATCCGAGGAACTTAAGACGGTTTGGAGCAGGTCTGAGGCGGTCCGATATTCCGCACAGCTTGTGACAGAGCGGAACTCGCGCGGCGACGTCTCCACTTCCTGTTCCACCGTCCAGTCGTAAGCCCCGTCGATTTGGAGATCGATATGGGCTCTGTGCGGCGCGGTGACCACCTGGGCAAATTCGTCGCAGTTCTTACCATCCGGGTGTCGCGGAACAATCGCTATGCCTCCGCTTCCGATCAACACAAAATCCATGTCGGCGTTGATTGTCTGCCGAAACTCCTGGCCTTCCCGAACCTCGCCCGAAAAACAGATCGCCCCTGGAGCGCACTCCGGTTTCTCGGCGCCTGGCGTCTTGCGTGGCATTTTCTCCTCTGTTGGGGCCGGGTTTTGCGCTACGACGGCGAACGCCACCAGAAGGCACAGGCCGGGAACAGCCGATTTTTTCATGGCTGGAGCAAAGCACGGTCCGCGGACCCGCCGTAGCCCTTTATCGAACTTCCGGGGCGTGCTGCGGGGCCTGCGCCGGATCCACGAAGCGGTAACCGACGTGGCTGTCGGTCAGCAGATACTTCGGATTGCCCGCGTCATCTTCGAGCTTCTTGCGCAGTTGCCGCACGAAAGTGCGCAGATACTCCACCTGGTTGGCGTACTCCGATCCCCAGACCACGTGCAGTAAACGCGCGTGCGTAATCGGCAAGCCGGCGTGCGACATCAGGTAATGCAGAAGATCGAACTCCTTCGGCGTGAGATGAACCGCCTCGCCCGCTTTGGTTACCAGCCGGCGCGCGGGCTTCAGTTCCACGTCGCCGATCGAGATGACTTCCTCGCTGTGCGCGGCGGCCGCGCGCGAGCGGCGCAGTGCGGCCCGTATGCGTGCCGTCAGTTCACGCATATGGAACGGTTTGGTGACGTAATCGTCCGCGCCGGCATCCAGCGCTTCGATCTTGCGCTCGTGATCGTCGTTGACGCTCAGCATCAGGATGGCGATGCGCGGCATCAGCCGGCGCAGCTCGCGGCACGTCTCGATCCCGCTCTTGCCCGGCATATTGATATCGAGCAGGACCGCGTCGTAGCGCATGATTCGGCAGAGCGCCAGGGCTTCGTCCCCCGCGCCGGCTTCGCCGATATCGAAACCCAGATTGTAGAGCGTGGTGTGGAGCGTTCTTCTCACGGAAGCGTCATCGTCCACAACTAGGACCTTCCCCTCGGGCTTGCTCGTCTGTACCTCCTTGCCATGGCCGTAGGATGGGATAAAAGTGGGCGTTGAACTGGTCGACATTGGTCTAACTGCTCCTTACAGCGGACAAGGCCGAAGCCGAAGCATGCGATACCCGGGCTATAGCCGTCGCCGGCGCGCCCTGATAAGAGACTCCGGGAAGCGGTAGCGGCATGGCGGCGGGGCTTTCGGCAAACACGCGATCAAAGCGCGCGCCGGCTTCCTCGCTTTCCGCTCCTCCTTTCATTTCGGGCTGCAGAACGGAAAGGCAGCCCGGCTCGATCTCCTGGATGTAGCCCGATTCGATCGCGCGCACACGCCATTCGGCAAGCAGCTTGTGCACCATCGCCTTACTCATGGCGTATCGTTCGCAGATGCTGCGCACGGACCAGCCGCGCACGAAGTACAACTGCACGATTCTTTCCTGCAGGTCGCCCTTCATCCGTTTCATGAATGGTTGAATCTGCGCCGGGAACGTCACCAGATTGCGCGTGATCGCCGTGCGCAAAAGCGTGTTTCCCAGAAGTGCGAGTGTCATTTGGACCGGCTCCCAGGGAATTTTTCAGCCGCCCGCGAAAACAGGGGTCCGACAGCCATGACACAAAGGACCGGGATCAGAGCCGCAAATAGTTTTCCCATGAAGACCTCCCGCATTTATTGGTTTCGGCTCAGATACGTGGAGACCGACAAAGCCGAGTATAGAGATGGGGATCTAAGAGACGTATAAGTGCCCTCATCAAAAGAACTTATGATGGAGTATCGGCATTTCTTATCGGAATTGCCCTACAGAAATGCGCAAAGATCCTTTGAATAAGGGCCGGATTCGATGCCGATCTATTGATTACAACGTCTTCCAGCTGATTGTCGGGAGAGCACGAAGGCGGCGGGCATCAATCGAATCCCGGGAAGTCTAAGGATAGTGTGATTTTTAGATATATTTCGACTGATTGACAGCCAGGGAATTTATAGCGATCCGAGGAAGCGATAGCCGAACCACATCTCCGTCAAAATATAGACCGGCTGCGAGGGATCGTCTTCCAGCTTCCTGCGCAGCTGCCTCACGAAGGTGCGCAGATACTCCAGTTCGCCGCCGTATTCGGATCCCCAGACCGCGTTCAGCAGGCGGCTGTGCCCCAGCGGCTTACCCGCATTGGACATGAAGTAGTGCAGCAGATCGAACTCCTTCGGCGTCAGATGCACCGGTTCGCCCGATTTCGTCACCTCACGGCGCTCGGGGTCGAGGCGAATGGCGCCGATTTCGAGAGCGCTGCTGGCGGGCAGGTCCGTGGTGTTGGCGCGCCGGATCGCCGCCCGCACGCGCGCCGTCAGTTCGCGCACGTGGAAAGGCTTGGTGACGTAATCGTCCGCGCCCGAATCGAGCGCCTCGACCTTGTCGTCCTGACTGTCGCGAATGGTCAGCATGAGGATGGGCAGACGCGGCGAAAGACGTCGGATTTCGCGGCATGTCAGCATCCCGCCCATTCCGGGCATATTCATGTCGAGGAGCACGGCGTCGTAATTCGACGGGTTGCCGGCGCGAAGCAGGGCCAGAGCCTGCTCGCCGGTGGCGGCTTCGGCCACGTCGAAGCCGAGGGTGCCGAGGGTCACCCGCAGCGCCTGGCGAATCGACGATTCATCGTCAACGACCAGGATGTTGGCGAGAGCTTTTTCGTGAACTGACGTCATGTGCGGGTTTCCCTCCGGGCGCGCGGCAGCGAAAAGTAGAATGTCGTACCCCTTTCATCGCTGTCCACCCAAACGCGGCCGGCGTGAGCTTCGGCGATTTTTTTCGTGATCGACAAACCGAGCCCTGTGCCGGCAGCCCGATGTTCGGTGCCGGGACTCCGGTAGAAGCGCTCGAAGATGCGCTCGCGGTCCTCGGGGCGAATCGGAATGCCTTCGTTGTGCACTGAGATCAGAAACTCGTTGTTCACCGTCTCACCGCCGATCGTAATGGGCGAGCTCGGGTTCGAGTACTTGATCGCGTTGTCGACCAGTTGCCGCAATGCCGTCGCGATGAGACCGGTGTCGCCGGAAACCGGCAGATCCTTTTGCGGCGCCGCCACCCGGATACGCCGGCGTTCGAGCTGCGCCTGAAACGGCGCCAGCACGTCTTCGAACAACTCGCCGACGCTGCACTCCTCGCGGTGCAGATGAATGGCCGCGCCTTCGAGGCGGGCCGTCTGCAGCAGACGCGTGGTGAGATCGTTCAAAACCACGGATTGATCGTCGATCAGGGTCACCAGTTCGGCCTGCTGGGGCGTCAGCGTGCCGCCTTCGAGCAGCCCCGAACTGGCCGCCAGAATGGTGGTCAGAGGTGTTTTGAATGCGTGGGCCAGGGCGTCGAGAACCGCCGTGCGCAGTTGCTCGCTCTGACGCGCGCCTTCCGCACGGGTTTCCTTCTCGAGAGAACGGGAGCGTTCGAGTGCGACGGCCGCGATGGACGCGATGGCATCGGCCACGATCGGGCTCATCTCTTTCGCGCGCAGAGCGATGGCGCCGATTCCTTTATAGCCGAGGCGGAGCACCCGCGACCAGGTGTTCTGTACGCCGTCGTCCTCATTCTTGTCCGTGACCCATGCGGCCCTCGCCGCCGTTTCAAGTTGGGACGAGGTGGATCCGGCGCTGTGCACCTGGGCGGACGCCGGATCGAAAAGCGCGACTGCCTCCACTTGG
>JASHSD010000998.1 GCA_030036985.1 Bryobacteraceae bacterium | reverse complement strand
AAAGCCGCGCAGGTCGGGTCCGGCGCGAGTTTGTAATCCCCCGAAACCACCCAGACCTCGCCCGCTTGTTCGATGCGAATCTGTGCCGATCCGAGCATATGCCCGGCCGGGTGAAACGAAACCGAAACGTCGCCGATGCGGACCGCCGCGCCATACGCCAACGCCTCGATCGGAGATTCGGAGCCAAATCTTTCCCGCAGCACGGCCTCGCCTGGGGATGCGCAAAGATACGCGCCAGAGCCGCTCCGCGCGTGGTCGGGATGCCCGTGCGTGATCAGCGCCTTCGCCACCGGATTCCACGGGTCGACGTGAAATCCGCCCGCCTCGCACCACAGCCCGTCGGCGTCCACCCGCAGCAAGGCCATCGCGGTTTCAGTATATTGTGCGTCCGAATCCGCGAAATCTTCGTTAAATTTCGCAACCGGAGGGCGAACATGTTAGAGTGAACTACCGAAGCGGAACCCTATGAAGGTGCGCTGCGTAGTAATGTTGTTTGGCCTGATTGGGGGTCTTTCCGCCAATGAGGCAGTCGACCGGGCCTTGAAATACGAGGATGCCGGGAATGCGGCGGCGGCGCGCGAAGTCTATGTGAAGGCGCTTCAAACCGCCCCGCGCGATCCCGAGCTTCTCACCGGTTACGCCCAAACTCTGGAACGGTATCGCGCCCCCGGCGCGCCCGAAGCATGGCGCAAAGCGGCCGGGGCGTGGAAAGCAGCGGGCCGCAATCGGGATGCGCTCTCCGCCGAAAAACGCGCGGTGCTGCTCGATCTGATCGACGGCGACCGGCAATCGGCGCAAAAGGACAGCGCCGAATACCGCGCGCTTGGCGGACGCGACCTCCCGCTGCCCAGCGCCACGCCGCCCGGTGCGGCGCAGACCGTTCAGATCCCCGGTCCGCTGCATTCCTTCGCGCGGATGGCGGCGGTGTCGCAGGATATCGATCCCGACGACCTTCTGCCCGCGCTCGCGCGCAACGTCGTCACCAACGGCTATCAGGCATCTCACGCTCAGGAGGAATTGGAAGAGACCGAGTACCTCAAGCTGGTGAAGCGCTACCTTTCCCAGGCGCGCGAACTGGATAAACTGGCTGGCCCGGACCACGTGATTAAAGTGGCCAGTTGCGAATCGACGCAGACCAACGACCTTCTCCGCGTTCTCGGCTACCGCATGCGCGGAGGCTGCGGCAGCGAAGTGGTGCTCGAAACGGTGAATGCCGCGCGCGCGTTCGTCACCACCGACTCCGGATTCCCGCTGGCCGAACTGGAACGGGATCTGCGCACGGATCAGCCGTTCTCCTACGATTTCCAGCCCTCACGCGCCACCATCCTCTTCACGCCGGATTACTGGCTCACGCCGAGACAGAAGGCCGACGGCGATTTCATCGACGCTTTCCTCGGCGATCCCGGGTTATGCCGCTTTTATCTGGGGATGGCGAAGCTCGATCCCGAGACCGCCGATGCGCTGCGCACCGGCGTCCCCGCCCTCCGGCTGCGCGGGCTGGCGCCCGTCCTCGATTTCTTCGGGGGCAACTTTGAGATGCGCCAAGGCAAGGCGATTGTGCCCGGAGGCGCGAAATCCGCGGCTGCCTGGGGGGACCTTGTCGGCGCGTCACCAGACAAAGGCGCGGAATTTTTCGGCAAGTTGATGGCGAAGGACGACGGCTGGCTGGCCGGCCTCTACGATTCCCTCGCCCGCATCCGCGGCCCGGTGCAGGATTACCTCACGGACCCCGCGCGCATGAAACGGTTTTACGCGGCGGTGCGCGGCCGCGTCACCACCCCCGGTCCGGCGCGGCCCGTATTCCGCTCGAATTCGGAAATGATGCTGCTCACGACGCGGCTGCATGTGGATAACGAGGGCAAGGTCCATATCCCCGGCGATCTGGATGTGTGGCGCAACCTGTTCGCGCGCAATCCGAAAGGCAAGTACGACGCGAAACTGAGCCGGGCGGCGGCGAACTGGAGAGATGCCGACGACATCATCGAAGCGCTGTTCGCGCTCTGCCGCAAGCCCGTGGATAATGAGCCGCTGAAGCTGTTCATGGCCCTGAGCGATCTGGACCGCAATCGTGTCCAGCCGCTGCGTCCGGAGACGGTCGCGCGCCTGATCGAAGGCTGGAACACCTACGGCGCGCAGTACACGATCTTCAACGACGCGCCGTCGTTGAGCGACAGAACCATCGTCGACTGGGTCAATACCGCGCAGGCGATCGACAAGAACCATGATGCGCTGTTCCGCGCGGACACGATCGGAACGATGCAGGGGTTGACCGGCCTCTGGCAGATCTTCTGCCGCCAGGGCAGCATTCCCCCGGCGAAGGCCGACGAAACGCTTGCGGCGCTGATCGCGCCTTTCAGCGCGATCAAGAACCGGACCGATCTTTTCGATACCGGGCGCGTCGGCATTGAGACGCTGCTGAGGAATACGGGCGGAAAAGAGGGCAATACGCAGGACCGGATGCTCGCGCTGCTGGCCGGCGGTCCGCGCCCCGACGATTCGGATACGCGCGCGGAACTGATCGACCAGGAACGGCAGATCTTCGAAGCGCAGAAACTGCTGCCGGTCGATCTGATCTTCGAGCTCGCCGATAACCTGCAGGCCGTTTCGAAAGGCGAGAAGCTGAATGCGAAACTGGCCTCGCGTCTCGCCTCGCGGGTCTCCGATATCCAGCTTCCGCGGTCCTCAATGAGCGGCGTGGAAAAGAACGCCATGGTGGTCGGTTTTTACGTCGACCGGCACATCGACGACGAACGCAAGCTGAATCTGCGGGCCATGATCGACAAGGCGGCGAAAGACCCCGAGAAGCTGAAGGACATTCGCGGCCAGCTTGCGGCGACCCTGCGCGACACCATCGTCGGTTACAACTACCTGCATTACGCGCCACCCGGCGCGCAGATCCTGCTGACGAATCCGCTGTTCGTCCGCGGCCACGATTTCGTCGGCATCGCCCAGGGCGATCACAGTTGGACGATGACCGAGAGCTACGGCACCGGCTGGCCCACCAACGCGGGCGGACGCCTGGTGAATTCCCTCGCCGGCCTGCCTTACGCACTGGCCGATGCCGAACAGAATTTCCTCATACCGACGCAGACGCAGGCCCTGATCTGGGGCGATCTGGCGCCGGAAATGATCCTGACATCCCGCACTTCGCGCTTCTGGACCGTCACGCCCGCGCAGGTTCATTGGGTGGGACTGCATATGCGTCTGGCCGAAACGCTGATTGCCGAAGCCACGCTCGATCCCGCGGCGCGCAACGAACTGGCGCAGGCCGTCGACAGCGTGGCCAGCCCGTCGCGGGCGGCGCAGGTGATGCGCCTTGTCGGCACGGGCGAAACGCGCGACGCCATCGACGCGCTCACCCCGGCGGAGATGTACCGGATCGCCTTGGAAGCCGCGGACGCGCCTGGGGCGGATCGCCAGGACAGTCCGGAGATCGCCGGCATCGCGCGCCTGAAAACGCTTGTGCCCGAACAGGTCGGCGACGCGGCCATTTCCCGCGCATGGGGCACGGCGAAGCCGACTCTCGCGAACTCCTATCGGCCCGAGCTTCTGAATCTGCGCACTTTCCCGACGCTCATGGGATATTCGAGCCGCATCATGGCCGAGAGTTGGGAATCGAATCTTCTCTACTGGGCCGATGTCGCCGACCAGACGGGCGTGCAGCCCGCGCAGTTGAACGTGCTGGTGCCCCAATGGACCGAGGAGGTGGTGGAGCGCATCTTCGCGTCCCATCTGGAGGACTGGCCGGCGCTGCTGCGCAGCCTGCGGTCGGTGGGAGCGGAAGTAAGGAAGCAGGGTCCGAGGATTGAAGCGGCGAGCACCGGCAGGCCGGTGGGCACGCCGTGAGGGGGGAACGGAATGGCGGGGTGGTCATTCAGAAGCATTAGAAATGTCGCGTTTCTGGCGGGCGGACTGGCTGCCGCCGGAGGCGGAATCTGGTCGTTCGCGCAGGAACCGCGCACGCCGGTATTCCGGTCGAAGGTCGATCTCGTGGTCCTCAGCTTCACCGTCACGGACAACAAGGGAAAGTACGTGAACGGTCTGAAGCCTGCGGATTTCCGCATTACCGAAGACGGCATCAGGGAGAAACTGTCGACGTTTTCGGAAGGCAATCTGCCCGCGATGCAGATTGCCGACGATGGTTCGCTGAAGCCCCTGCAGCCGCGCCCGCCTGAGGAAGGTGATCGCACCGTAAAGCTCGCCGCACCCACGAACGCCGACGCCTTCGTCGGCGCCAACGTTTTCGTTCTCTTCGATACCAGCAATTTCATGTATCACGGGTTCGTTTACGCCGAGGACGCCATTGTCGATTTCGTGCGCGGCCTGGACCGTTCAGACTCGGTCGCGGTCTATACCTTCAGCCGCAACATGTCGCGCGCCGCATCGTTGACGAGCGACCGCAACCAGGCCATCTTCGGACTGCGGCAATCGGTGGCGGGCGACGATACGGCTCTCTATAACGGCTTGTTGCTGACCCTGCGCGACGCGGCGAAAGTGCCCGGACGCAAGGTGATTATCGTGTTCTCGAACGGCCCCGACAACGCGAGCATGGTGGCGCCGGACGACGTGCGCGCGGTGGCCGAAGACGAAGGCATTCCGATCTACGTGATCTCGACCAACGACGTGAACAAGGATCCGATTTCGAGCAACGTGTTCCGCCGCATGGCCACGCAGACCGGCGGCAAAGCCTACTGGGCCAAGACCTGGCAGAAGCAGGTGGAAGCGTTCGAAGCCATCCGCGAGGATTTGGGTAATTCGTACACAGTGACCTACTATCCCGCGCCGAACCCGAATGAAGGCTTTCGCAAGATCGACATTCAGATCGTCAGCGACGTGGGCAAGCATTATCGGGTGAGATCAAGACCGGGTTATCGGCCGCGATCGTATTGATGTGAGTGGGGCAGGTCTTCGGGCCAGGCTGCGCGGGAACGGCTGCGTGCCGATTTACAACCTGATCGAAGACGCGGCGACGGCGGAGATTTTGCGCGCGCAGGTTGGCGGTGGGTGCGGTATGGGGCGAAGCTTCCGGGCGGGCGCGCGATCACGAAGGAAATGGTCGAGCACTCGATGCGGGAGGAACTGGAAAAGCTGAAGGCGATTCGGGCGCGGCGCGGTTCGACAGCGGTGAGTTCGGTCTGGCGGCGCAGTTGTACGAGAAGATGATGACCATGCCGCAGTTCGACGAGTTTCTGACGCTGAAGGCTTACAAGTACGTTTGGGTTTCGTTATTGGCTTCGGGTTCGGTAAGAAATTCGGAGCGCTCCGTTGCCTGATGACCCACAGGCGGGGGCTTGTTTGGTCTCTCGGACAAGGGCCGGGGCCGCGTCGTTCCGGCAGCGACAGCCGCCCATTGCAGATGGCATTCACCGCGAACAGAGCCTCGAGGACTGTACGGTTTAGCGACCAGGGGCCAATGGGTACCGACCTGGTTCTTGATTGGAGGGTAGCGCGGGGTTCGGTGGGTTGGCGGTTGGGTTGGTATGGGTGCTGGGCGTAAGTGGCTTGGGTGGATGGAGATCGGGGCGAATTATTTTTTTGGGTTGGGTGTGACCGGTCGTCGTAACCCGATTCCGTCAGGCGCGCCGTTCACGGAGCCATGCGGCTTTTCGTTTTTCCACGTCGGCCCGAGATTCCTCGGCTGAGAAGAATTCGCCCCGATCGAACTGCGCGAAGGCACGTTCGATTTTTTTCGTCAATTTCGTTCTTGTTTTCGGCAAGCCATGCTTCTTCGGAACGGAGCACTTCGAGGGCGCGCGCGATCACGTCGTCGGGGCTTTGGTATCCGCCGGCTTCAATCGCCTGCGCAATCAACCGCGCATGCTCCGGCCGAATGGTAATGGTCATGTCTCCCTCGTCCTGCTATTTTCTCATCCCTCGGAGATGGCCTACTATGTAGGAGCAGGAATGCCGCGATTCTCTAAAGATCAAATTCATCTTCGTAAAATCGGCGTCGACGATTGGCCGCTATGGCGGAGATTAAGGTTGCATGCACTGGAGGAAGCACCGTACGCCTTCGGTTCGAGACTCGCCGACTGGCAAGGTCACGGTGATACTGAGACTCGGTGGCGCGGAAGGCTTTCGGACGTTCCGCTCAATATCGTTGCTGAGTGTCAAGAGACTGCGGCCGGTATGGTGAGCGCCACTGCTCGAGCTCCGGACGGCACGATCGAACTTATCTCGATGTGGGTGGCGCCACTAGCTCGCGGGAGCGGCGTTGGCGATTTACTTGTCGATGCGGTTATTCAGTGGGCTTGTGAACAGCACGCTTCGAGAGTCGCTCTTGCCGTGGTCGAAGGTAACGAGCGCGCTCTTGCCCTTTATCGCCGACATGGATTTACGGACGCCGGTGACTGTATCGGTGAAGACTCTGGTAGGGTCACCGAACGCAAAATGACGCGAGATTTGGCGTCGGCAGTGGATGGCTGAACAGATGGCGGCCGACTGGAAGTCGAATGGACGAAATCCGCCAGACACTTCGCCAAACGGGACACTTCGAAGTGAAACCCATCGCCTAAAGGCGATGGCTGTGATAACGGGCTGCAAGCCCTGTTCCGGCCCGAGGCCGGCAGAATGTATCCCGCACCAAGCGGGCTTCAAGAAGTAGACGGACTCAACCGTCTACTCGGAAGTCCTCGTCCGGCGTGGTGTTCTGGTTGGCGATGTACTGCGCCACTATCTCGTCGGTCACGTTCCCCGAACTACAGCAGAAGTAGCCGCGCGCCCACATGTGCCGCCCCCAGAACTGCTTCTTCAGATGCGGAAACTCCATGAGGAGGTGGTGCGCGCTCTTCCCTTTCAGCCACTGCACCAGCCGGCTGATCGTGACCTGCGGCGGTATCGACATCAGCAGGTGCACGTGGTCCTTCGATACGTGACCCTTCAGTATGCTCACGTCATGCGCTCCGCAGATGTCACGGATCAGATCTCGCAGGCGCAGCGCCACCTCCCCGTTCAGCGCCGGGCGCCGGTACTTCGTCACCCACACCAGATGCAGGTGAATGTCGAATACTGTGTGCGCGCCCCGTCGATACTCCGCCATCCCTCAAGGTTATCTTCGGCGCGCTCGCTGGAAGCCGTCGCCTAAAGGCGAGGGTTTTGACCCTCCCAG
>JASHSD010000997.1 GCA_030036985.1 Bryobacteraceae bacterium | reverse complement strand
ATTGTTCCGCCCACGCTGCCGCCCGAAGAGGCGTTCGTAAACTTGCCGACAACGTATGCGTTGTGCGGGAGCGAAGGATCGGTCCAGCTCATATTCCCGCCGATCCAGGCGCTGCCGCCGCCCATCGAGTTGCCGGTCTCGGTGAAGTTCCCACCGACTACGAGGTCGTACGTGCCGGCCGGATCGCTGCTTGTGCCCGCGATGGTGAAGCTGCCGCCGTTCGCCGGAGCGAAATTGCCGCCGATAGCCATGCTGCCTTCGGCATCGGTATTGTATTCCGTAAAATTGCTGAAAACAAAAACGTCGAAGCCTGTCGCCGCGCCCAGCGGCAACTGGTCCGCCCAAGCCGCCGCAGCCAGTGCCAGCGCAAGGAGGACAGTGAAAGAAACTCGTCTCATCTGATTTCAGGCTACGGCGGCAATAAGGGCTTACTCAATATCTGCGGTACCGATTGGGGTACCATGCGCGAACTGACTTATGGAGTATTTCCAAAAACTGCGGAGGTCACTTGCGCGGCCTTTTCACCTTCGGCCATGCTTGAGATGCTGTCGCCGAATATCGTCTCCGTCCGCTTTTGGATTCGCGCGAAAATCAATGCCGCGAGATCGCCCCGCCGGAGACTCACATCACGGCTGTGTGGCGCCAGCAAACGCCGAGGTGGCAATTATCACATAGGCGCGCGGTTGATTCAACGGCGGCGGAAATGGCATAAAATCGTAGCGTGCGCACTCCAGCCCTCGTCCTTGCCGTTCTTGCGTCGTCCTTCGCGGCGTTCGCTCAGCAGACTCCCAAGCCCGGCGAAATGACCGCGCCGGCCGAGCGCGCCCTGATCGACAAATACTGCGTCACCTGTCACAACCAGAAGCTCAAGACCGGCGGCCTGATGCTCGACAAGATGGACACCAGCCGCATCGGCGACGGCGCCGAAACCTGGGAGAAGGTGGTGCGCAAAATCCACGGCGGAACCATGCCGCCGCTCGGCATGCCGCGTCCCGACCCCGCCACGCTGGATAATTTCGCGTCCTCGCTTGAAACTCAGCTGGACCGCGCCGCCGCGGGCCGCATCGAGCCCGGCCGCGAAGCCATCCATCGCCTGAACCGATCCGAATACGCGAACGCGGTGCGCGATTTGCTTGATCTCAAGGTCGACGTCAGTGAGCTTCTCCCCGCCGACGATGAGAGCAACGGCTTCGACAACATTGCCGACGTACTGCGAGTCTCGCCGTCGCTGCTTGAACAATATCTCGGGGCATCCCGCACCGTGGCCAGCCTGGCGGTGGGCGACCGCGGCCAAGGCCCTGTTTCGCAGGTCTACCTGGTTCCGCCGACGATGGCCCAGGGCGACCACGTCGAAGGCATGCCTCTCGGCACGCGCGGCGGCATCCTGATCCACCAGAACTTCCCGCTGAATGGCGATTACGAATTCAGCGCTTATCTTCTGCGCAACATCGTCGGTTACATGCCCGGCCTCGAATTCGCGCATCAGTTTGAAATCACGATCGATGGCGTCCGCATCTTCATGACTCAGGTGGGCGGCGACGCGGATAACAAGATGATGGACACCAACCTCGGCCTTGCCGGGAACACCATTGACGCGCGTCTGCGCGTGCGCGTCCCCGTGAAGGCCGGCCCGCATGTTGTCGCGGTCACCTTTATCGCCAGAGACCACGCCGAATCCGTGGAGCCGCTGCAGCCCTTCACCCGCAATCTCGACCTGCAGGATATGAACGGCATTCCGCTGCTCAACCACGTGCAGATCACGGGACCGTTTTCGGCCACCGGTCCCGGCGACACGCCCAGCCGCCGCCGGATTTTCATCTGCAGGCCGGCCAATTCCGCCGACGAACTGCCCTGCGCGAAGAAGATCATCTTGACCCTCGCCCGCCGCGCCTATCGGCGTCCGGTGAACGATGCGGATATGGAACTCCTCCTGAACTTCTATCAGCGAGGAAGGAACAAGGGCAGCTTCGACGCGGGCATTGAAAGCGCGCTGCGGATGATCCTGAACGATCCGAAATTCCTCTATCGCATGGAGGCCGATCCCGCGAGCGCCAGGCCGGGATCCGTTTATGCCATCGGCGATCTCGATCTCGCTTCGCGCCTCTCGTTCTTCCTCTGGAGCAGCCTGCCCGACGACCAACTGGTAAACATCGCCGCCCAAGGCAGGCTCAAAGATCCCGTCGTGCTGCAACAGCAGGTCAAGCGCATGCTGGCCGATCCCAAGGCCGAGGCGCTGGTGACGAATTTTGCGTCGGAGTGGCTCTTCCTGCGCAACCTGAACAGCGTGAATCCGGCGGGCGAGGATTTCCCGAATTTCGACGAAAACCTGCGCGACGCTTTTCGCCAGGAAACGCAGTTGTTCACGAGCAGCATCTTTCGCGGGGACAAGAGTGTGCTCGATTTCCTGACCGCCGACTACACGTTCGTCAACGAGCGCCTGGCCAAACACTACGGCATTCCGGACATCTACGGCAGCCAGTTCCGCCGTGTCGCGCTGCCCGGCGAAGAACGCCGCGGCCTGCTGGGGCAGGGCAGTATCTTGACTGTGACTTCGTATCCCACACGCACGTCGCCGGTGCTGCGCGGAAAATGGATTCTTGAAAACATCATGGGGACGCC
>JASHSD010000996.1 GCA_030036985.1 Bryobacteraceae bacterium | reverse complement strand
AATTCGGTCGCGGCGCCGCGGATTTTTACGGAAATGCTCTCGTACCGGAAGTTTCCGGAGGGATTGCTCACGGGGTCCGACGAGGCCATGAGCCGGCTGCGGGAGTTGCTGGGACGGCGGCAGCGGTCTTTCTAATGGGCGGGCTGATGCGCCGGGGCCTTTTGGTTTTGGCGTTTCTGTTGCCGCTGGCCGCGCAGGCGCAGGTCTTGTGCGCGCTCGGCCCGGGCGTGTCGGCTTACGACGTAAGTAAAGATGAGCACCTGTCCCGCGACACTTTGGAACTCGCCCATCGGGTCAATGCCGCGCTGGCCGCCAGGTGTCGGCCGAATTGTCCCGAGATTGCGATTTTTCGTAATACGACGGCGGCTAATCTGATGCTGCTCGACGCTTCCGGGCAGGCGAAGGTGGTCTACTCGCCGAAGTTCTTCACGACGGTGTACAACGCGTGGGGCGATGGGGCGATCATCGCGCTGCTGGCTCACGTCATGGGACATGCGATCAACGCCAATGCGCCGGCGGCGTGGATGAAATCCCTTCCCGCGGAGGAGTTGCGCGCGGATGCCTGGGCCGGGTGCGCGCTCGGTGGTAATGCGGTTGGCGGGAGGGACCTGGGCGAAGCGCTCACCGCGCTCAAGAAGTATCCGCCGCAAGCTCCGCCGCAGGCGTCGTGGGGACAGCGGCTTCCGGCGCTGCGTCTCGGATATACGCAATGCGGGGGCGACGGGGGAAAATTCGATTGGGCGGGGAATCCGGGCCGTCGATAAGGAATTCACGTGGTGGAAATAGCGTGAAGGAGCATTAACGAACTCACGACCCCGGCTTATACTGGAAACGAAGGCCGTTCGGCTCGACCGAACGGCCTTCGAATTTTCAACCCCGTGTGATCGTCAATCGTTGGGGTATTAAGCATTCCGCGACAGCATTGCGGAGCCGAAAGGGCGCATTCCCGTGTCATTGTTATCCGCCAATATCTTCCTGTGTGAAAGTACTCTGACGGAAAAAACCGACAGAGTAAGCGCTCTGCGCATCACTGACACCCTCTCATTCGCGGCTGACGGAAACAGAATTCTCTATTACGACGCAGTGACCACCGTCAGCTACTATCCGTACGACGGCGCCAAGCATATTCTTTCGGTAAGAATGTGCAAACCGAGTGGCGTGGCGATCGCAACTGCTCCAGATCACGCGTTTGCGTTCGGATTCAAACTCGATCCCCTCGCGCCAGGGGGATACCGTTTGATCACAAATTTCACGATCGATACGAGATTAATCGAGCCACTGGATACGTTTTATATGGTTTGGGCTGTTTTGGACGGCGAACTTGTTGCGAAAGCCCCAATCATGCTGCGACGGACCGATTGATCCCGGCGTCAGCGTTGTTCCCCGGATTCGGCATGTTTATCAAGTTGTCAGGATCGAGATTCGAGGCGCGATTTCGAGCCCAGGAAAGGAACTCGTGAAATGACTGCACGCCGGATCTCGTTTCGGAACACCGGTCTTCGGTGGATCGCGAACTGTTTTCGGCAAAGACAGCGCCTGTCAGTGGCGCAAGTGCAGTTGGCGGGACCACCAGATGCGCGGCGCCCATCAGCTCTTTTCGAAATGATTCGATACCGATCGCACCAGAAGAGAGATCCAGGAGATTTCCTTCAATGCGATGCACCATATCCACAAGGGATGGTTCTGAATCGAGGTGCGCGTTCCACGCGTTTGAGAGAAACCAGTCCTCAAACGCGTCAAGGGCTATCGCACCCTTCAGGTAATTTTCAACCCGCGTGTGGATCTCATCAGCGCTGATCATGCCTCAACCCCCTGTCTCCATTGTACGCATATCGGTGTGGGAGTTGCGGGCCATGTTCAACGAGGGACGGTACCGGGAACGCGTGCGGAGCGGCGAGCTTGATGCCGTTATCATCCATGAAGGAACGCCCGATGCGGAATCTGGACAGCCACCGGGAACCGTAACGAGAACGTACGCGATACGTGACAAAACGGGCGCTGATTTGGCCCACGCCCATGCCTTCATACAACCGGGATGGATTATCGGAGCGAGCGGAAGGTTCGATCCAAAACGAATCTGGAAGGATGGAAAGCTGTACCGCATCGAAAGATCGTCAACGGAATAGCTGTGGTACCCCGAAGCATTGATCTACGCGATCGCCCACGCATAGTAACTTCGGTTAACAGGAAGCTTACCAACCAAGGGAGGCCGCCCTATACGCGAACCGGTGGAAATCCTACTTCACGACGCCGACATCCCGGAGACCGTTCAGGACGAACTGGACCGCAATGGCGGTGAGCAGTAATCCCATCAGACGCGTCATGATGCGGATGCCGGTTCCGTGGAGGCGGGAGCCGACTTTATCCGCGGCGGCGAGAACCAGAAAGGACACGAGCGAGCTTGTGGCGACCGCGGCGAGCACGATGGCGCGGTGGGCCCAATCGGTGTTCTGGGTCATCAGGACCGTTACGGACGACATCGAACCCGGCCCGGCGAGCATCGGAATGCCGAGCGGGATGATGCCGGCATCCTCCTTTTCCGCGCCTTCCTCCGCCTCGCCGGGAGTCTCCTTGGTTGGGGAGCGGCGGGCGCGCAGCATGTCGAGGCCAATCAGGCCCAGAATCAAACCACCGGCGATCTTGAACGCGGGCAGAGTAATGCCGAACATCTCAAAGATGTACGTGCCCGCCAAAGCGAAGAGGCTCAGGACCAGGAAACACGTCCACGAGGCCCGCACCGCCATGCGCCGCCGGTGATCCGGATCGGAGTGGGCGGTGATCGCAAGAAATGTCGGAACGGCGGCGATGGGATCGACCAGTACGAAAATCGAGGTGAACGCGACGAGGGCGAACTGGAGCAGGTGCTGCATCCGCTACCCGCGCAATTCGTCGCTTTCAGCGTGAGGCGCCGCTTTGACCATCACTGATGTATAGCAGTTTGGGCGCTTTCGCGGAACAGTTACCCATCCTGCCCTACCATGGAAGGGCATGATGAAAGCTCTCGTCAAGAGTAAGGCCGAACCCGGATTATGGCTGGAAGAAGTGCCGATTCCGGAAATCGGCATCAACGACGTGCTCGTGCGCGTGAAGAAAGCTTCGATCTGCGGCACCGACATCCACATCCTCAAATGGGACGATTGGGCGCAGCGCACGATTCCGGTCCCGATGGCGATCGGTCACGAATTCATGGGTGAGATTGTCGAAACGGGTTCGAACGTCGTCGATTTCTTTCCGGGACAGATCGTCAGCGGCGAAGGCCATGTGGTCTGCGGACGCTGCCGGAACTGCCTGGCCGGCCGGCGGCATCTCTGCGCGTATACGAGCGGGGTCGGCGTGAACCGGCCGGGAGCTTTCGCGGAATACATCGCGCTGCCGATGACCAATATCTGGGTGCACAAACACGCGGTCGATCCCGATATCGCGTGTATCTTCGATCCCTTCGGCAACGCGGTGCATACCGCATTGGCCTTTCCGGTGCTCGGCGAGGATGTGCTGGTGACGGGGGCGGGGCCGATCGGCATTATGGCCGCGGCGGTGGCGAAGCACGCGGGGGCGCGTCATGTGGTGATCACGGATCTGAATCCTTACCGGCTGGAGCTGGCGCGCAAGGTGGGAGTTACGCTCGCGTTCGATCCGCGGACGCGGAGTCTGCGCGACGCACAGAAGGAACTCGGCATGACGGAGGGCTTCGACGTGGGCCTCGAAATGTCGGGAAGCGCACAGGCATTCCGGGACATGCTCGCAAATATGGCGCACGGGGGCAGGATCGCCATGCTGGGCATTCCGCCTGGCGAGATTGCCATCGACTGGAACGTGGTCATCTTCAACATGCTGACCATTCACGGAATCTACGGGCGTGAAATGTACGAAACGTGGTACAAGATGACGGTGATGCTGGAGTCGGGGCTCGACATCAGCCCTGTAATCACGCACCATTTCGCGTTCGCGGATTATCGGGAGGCGTTCGAATTGATGCAGTCGGGGAATTCCGGAAAGATTATCATGAATTGGGACTGAGAGAAGCGTGCGCTCGCAGATCAAGCTGGGGAGAATCTTCGGGATCGAAATCGGCATTCACTACAGCTGGTTTCTGATCGCGTTTCTCATCGTCATTTCGCTCTATGCGCAGTTCCACGCGACGAATCGGCAATGGGGCGACAGCACGATTCTGGTGATGTCGGTGGTGACGGGCGTGCTGTTTTTCATTTCGCTGCTGGTGCATGAACTGGCGCATTCCGTCTTCGCGAGGTCGCACGGCCTTCCGGTCAAGGAGATAACGCTT
>JASHSD010000995.1 GCA_030036985.1 Bryobacteraceae bacterium | reverse complement strand
GCTGAATGCCTCAACAAATCAAGTCACAGCCACCATTTCTCTGGGCCGGCAGCTTACCAGCTCCCTTAACATTCCTCCCGTACTGACGCCGGATGGGAAGAAATTGTATGTAGCGCTGAACAATGCCGTCGCCGTTATTCGAACTTCTTCGAACAATGTCACCGGCGTTATTCCGGTTCTTGCAAGACCGGGAGGTTTGGCGGTAACTCCGGATGGCAAGAAGCTCTACGTCACCAATTATGTGAAGTCTCCGGTGACTCCCTCCACCACGAATCAGCCAACCCCGCCCCCCGGGTTGTTGCAGGGCGGCATCACCGCGACCGATACGACGATTCGGGTGATCCAGGCGCCGTACTTTGCCGGCACGATAATCACTACCGGCGCCCAGGCGTATTTTTCAACCGGCGAATCCCTTTACGCCTTCAACACCCAACTGACGTTTTGCCGAAAATGATTCCGAACGTGACGATTATCGGATCGCTCGTCGCCGGCCCGGATGGCCAGCATGTTTACGCCGGAGCAGATAATGCGATTGCTGTGATCGGGACGTCGGATGAAACCGTAGTAGGCACTATTCCCGCACCCGGCGTCGGAGTTCTCGCGGCTCTCGCGGTAACTCCCGACAGCTCCACCCTTTACGCGATCGGCGAACCGAGCGCCGTGCTCGTTGCGAACCTCTCTTCCTTCACCGTCACGGCACAGATTCAGGTGGGCAGTTCGCCGTCCAGCGTCGCGGTTACGCCGGACGGCACGAACGCGTACGTCATCAATACAGGCGCCTTGGACATAGCCGTAGTCAATGGCTCTACAGACCAGGTGACAGATCTGATTGCGACCGGCGCCGATCCTTGCTGCGTCGCGTTGGCCCGCAATTCCGGCGTAGTGTGGGTCTCCAACACCGGTGGTCCCACGGTTTCCGCGATCGACGCAGGCACCAACGCGATTCTGGCAACCATCCCCGTTGTATCGGAGAACGAAGTCAACTACCAGGTTTATGACCTGGTAGTTTCTCCGGACGAGTCGACCGTTTACGTCTCGGTGGTCGATAATACCGCCGGATCTCAGTCCAGCTACATCGCCGCCATCAGCACCTCAACCTATTCCGTCACTCAAACCTCGCCTCCCACCGGCAACGAGGACGACCTTTACAAAGGACTGGCCATCTCAGCAGACGGGTCAACCCTGTACGTCGTGTCCGTCTCCCCTACGCCGGGCGTCCTTGTGCTCGATACCTCATCGCTGAGCATCACCGCAACACTCCCCACGGACTCCACCTACAACGCCCCCGCGAACCTGGCTCTCAGCCCAGACGGCACGCAACTTTATACAACCGCCTACTCGCCCGAGCAGGTGATGAACACCGGACAGGTAACCGGAGTCGTGTACGCAATCGATCTCACGACCCAACAGTCAACACAGCCAGTGCAGATCGGAAGCTGTGTGCAGCATCTTACCTTCGCGCCGGGCGGCACGGAGGTGTGGATCGCCGATGCGGCCGATCAGCAGATCCAGGTGCTGAATACGACCACCAACTCGTTGCTCGCGCCGATCAGTGTGCCAGGCGGACCCAACCAGATCGCGTTCACCCAGGATGGATCGACCGCCTACGTAACAGAGGGTGGCGACCTCTTCTGCGTTCCGGCCTCGCCGGGCACAGCCATCGCACAACTGAACGTTGCCACACAACAGGTGACCAACACGATTCCGGTTGGCATCTCTACGCAGGGTCTCGTCGTGGACTGATATTCAGGCGGCAAGGCGAAGGGCCGGTGAAGAGTTCGCGCGTCCCGGCCCTCGCACACAGGATTGAAGCATTCGAGTGAAGGCCGTCGATCACTCGAGATCGCCCTTACCCCTCGGCGCTCACGAGAAATTACCCACTTGTGCTCGCTTAAAGTTGCCCACATGAGGAACACGGTTTGCCGCAGGCCAAGAGTGAGGCGGAGCGATATCATCCGCGCCGAAGGCGCGCAATTGCCTGATTCCCGGTCACTGGAAGGCTCGCGGGACGAGGTAGTACGATGCATTGCACTTTGGGCAAATTGCACTACCATGGTGCACTGGTGGGTCATTTTTGGCGAGCAAACCTGGGTAATTTCTCGCGAGTGCCGAAGCCCTTACCTTCGGAGATGGCTGTCAAATCCCCGCAGTTCCCCCGCGATCTGGTGGCGAAATGAATCGTCCTCCGCCAGTTGTCGAAGGTTCGATTCCACGCTCAGCACCATTCCCCGCATTGCCCCGGACAGCAGCGCTTCGGCGACGCGGAAATCCGAAGCCGTCATCCCCGTTTGGCAGTGCGGTTCGGCTTCGCGGCACAAGGCCAACCCCCGCGCTACCGTGCGCGCCGCCTCCAACGGAACGCGGATCGCATCCCGCATCGCCTCTTCCGCGTCCTCTTTATTCCGGACGCATTCGAGATAACGATTGAAAGCGTGCACATCCGCGTCGGCCGCCAGCGTCAGCTGAAACGACTCCCGCCGTACGGCTTCGAGAAGCGCTTCCATCTGGTGCGGATCGCCTTCGAACGTCCTGCGTTTGCGAACAATTTCGAGCACCTTCGCGAGCAGCGCGAGCGCCAGACTGGCCGTGACCGCCGATATGGCGACGCCCGCCGGAACCGGATCCAGCCCGGCCACCTTCTCGCGCAATTCGCCGAGAGGGGCGGCCCAGATCGATTCGTCCATATGCTCTATGAAAGGCCGATAACACGGCCGGTCCCGGGGTCGATATCCACGTCGTAATAACCGGGACGCGTGGAAAGGCCCGGCATGGTAGCCATCGTGCCGAGCAGCGGGTACAGGAACCCTGCGCCAACGCTCGCGCGCACGTCGCGCACCGGCACGATGAAGCCGGTCGGAGCACCTTTGAGCGTCGGATCGTGGCTGAGACTGAGATGCGTCTTCGCCATGCAGATCGGCAGTTTGTCGAAGCCCTGGCGCGTATAGCGCTCGATCTTCTTCTCCGCTTCGGGCGAATAATCGACGCCCGCGCCGCCGTACATCTCGCGCACGATGGTCTCGATTTTTTCCTTGATACTCAAGTCGAGCGAGTAGAGGAAACGGAACTTGTGAGGCTTTTCGCAGGCCGCGACGACAGCCTTTCCCAGATCCTCGGCGCCCAGTCCGCCTTTAGCCCAGTGATTCGACATCACGGCATCCTCGGCGCCGGCCGCAATCGACAGTTTGCGCACCAACTCGACCTCGGCGTCGGTATCGTTTTTGAAGCGATTGATCGCCACCACGACCGGAATTCCGAACTCGCGCGCGTTGCCGATCAGCCGCACCAGATTGCTGCAGCCTTTTTCCAACAGTTCGAGATTCTCCTCGACATACGCGTGCGCCAGCGGCTGTCCGGCCACGACTTTTGGACCGCCTCCGTGCATCTTCAGCGCGCGAATGGTCGCCACCAGCACCACGCAATCGGGCACCAGACCGCTGTAGCGGCATTTGATGTTGAAGAACTTCTCCATGCCCATATCGGCGCCGAATCCGGCTTCTGTCAGAACATAGCCGTGAGGTCCGACCAGCTTCAGCGCGATCTGATCCGCCACGATCGACGAATTGCCATGAGCGATGTTGGCGAGCGGACCGGCATGCACGAACGCGGGTGTGCCCTCGATGGTCTGCATCAGGTTGGGCACGATCGTGTCCTTCATCAACACGGTCAGCGCGCCGCCGGTTCCGAGATCGTCGGCGGTAATGGGTTCGCCCTTGCGATTCGATCCGATCACCATGCGGCCGAGGCGCTCGCGCATGTCGTTCAGGCTGGTCGCCAACGCCAAAATCGCCATGATCTCGCTGGCCACCGCGATATCGAAACCGGTTGCCCGCGTGAAGCCCTTTTCTTCAGGCCCCTGGCCGATGGTGATGCCGCGCAGCATGCGGTCGTTGGTATCGAGGACGCGCCGCCAGGTGATGGTGTCGGGGTCGATATCGAGGCGCGCGAACCGGCTGCGCTCTTCGGGCGTGAGGTCGTTTGGGTTCGTCTTTTCGATGCCGAGTTTTTTCAGCCGCCGCAGCATGACGCCGGTGAACTTGCGGTTGCCCTCTTTGTTCGCGGGGCAAAGGCGGTCGAACAGCACCTGATCGTCGGGCGTGTTGGCCTCGTGCAGCATGCGGGTGTCGATGGCCGCGGCGAGAAGATTGTTCGCCGCGATAATCGCGTGGATATCGCCGGTCAGATGGAGATTAAACTCCTCCATCGGAATGATCTGGCTGTAGCCGCCGCCCGCCGCGCCGCCTTTGATGCCGAAGGTCGGACCCTGGCTGGGTTGGCGAATGCAGGTGAAAACCTTCTTGCCCAAATGCGCGCCGAGCGCCTGGCTGAGGCCCACGGTGGTGGTCGTTTTACCTTCGCCCAATGGTGTGGGCGTGATGGCGGTCACCACAATATACTTTCCGTTCGGGACGTCCTTGAGGCGGTCGCGAATGGAAAGATGGACCTTCGCTTTGGTCTTTCCATAAAGCTCTAATTCGTCGGGCAAAATCCCCGCTTGGGCCGCAATCTCTTCAATGCGAATGGGCGTGGCGGCCTGAGCGATTTCCAGATCGCTGGGCACGTTGGTCAGGATGTTCTTCAGTTTGTGGGGCATCTTTATCGTGGTGGCGCGTTCACTTTTTGACGAGGTCTTTTTCGGCTTCCGCCGCAGGCTGCGGCGCGGGCTTGATGTCGATCAGCGGCTGCGCATTTCCCGGCCGGTTATCGCGTTCGAGGAAAAGGTTGATGAACGAACTCGTGCCCTGAAGCGCGCGGTTGCGCGGCGGGATGTAAGTCCGCAGTTCGTCGATGCGGTTCCCCGCTTGGGCGGTCTCATAGACCTTCACCCAGATGCACGGCTGGTCCGGAATCACTTCGCACATGCCGTTGTAAGTGCCGCCGCAGGGGCCGTTGCGCATGCTCTTGGGACACGTCATCGGGCAGACATACTCCATCTCGCCCAATACGCAGTTGCCGCAGGCTTTGCAGCCGAACATCGGCTTCTTGATGGAAAGCTCCAGTTTTTCGAGCGTGTGGGCCAGCGCGGGCCGCTTGTCGATCCAGCGCATGGTTTGTGTCAGGAATCGTCGCAGCGGCGTCTGCTCGTGCTTCACCGGGAAGAGCTTCGCCAGCGCGTCCAGAGTCTTCGGAACGAAGCCCATCGGCTTCGGCGGATGCGGCGGCGCTTCGAAAAAGAAGAACCCGCCCTTGGGCGAATAACTGATTTCCTCTTCGAATTCCTGCCAGTGCGGGGCGATGGCTTCGGAGCGTTTGATGATCCATCGGACGCGGTCCGCGTTGTGGTCGCCGCCGATGTAGGCGCCGGCGTAGCCCAGACCGCGTAAGACCGCGACCATGCGCGCCGCTCGTTCGAGACGCGCCGCCATGCCTTTATCGTTCGCCTTCGCTTCCTGGCGCACGCGCTCCAGCAGTTCCGGTGAAACCCAGCAGCCCGGAGGCTCCGCTTTCGAAAATTTTTCCGCCGCTTTGACCGGAAGGACATAGACGTTTCCGAAGATGGGCGTCTTCAGTCCGCGCTCATCCATGTAGCGCTTCAGCTCGCGGAATTTGCGCGAATCGAATCCAAGCTGCGTGATGGCGTAATCGGCGCCGGCGTTGATTTTCTTTTCCAGCTTGAGGTATTGATATGCGCAATCCGCTTCCGTGTATTTGAAGGGCGAGACCGCGCAGGACGTAAAGAACGACATCCCGGCCGCGCGCAGTTCGCTGATCATTTCGATCAGCTGCACCGAATCCAGGGCGTAGAGAACCGGGTCGGCCGTGTCGCGGCCCGCCGGATAATCGCCCGAAATGGCGAAGACGTTTTCGATGCCGAGCGCGTTGAGGTCTTCGAGCGCGTGCTGGAGATCGGCGCGGTCGCGCCCGACGCAGGTGACGTGGATGTTCGGCGTCATGCCGCGCGCGCGCACGGCAGTGCCCACGCGAATGGGGTCGTGGCCCATGGATCCGCCGGCGTAGCTTGTGACGCTGGCCGCGACCACCCCCGGAACGCGCGACAGGTCGGACGCGGCCTGAAACAGCTTCGCCTCGCGCGTGAGGCGGCTGGCCACCAGTTCGACCATGTAACAGAATTCCCCGCGGGTCAACGCTTCCCGAACGGGGTTAGACGACGGCATAATGACTTACTTTCCCGGGCTCATACTAAGTTCAGGGCGGGTTACCAACCCGCCGCAGGTTTCCAACCTGCCCTACAACTCCTGGCGGACGATCTTCGCCCCTCCCACCATCGCTTTCAGCTTGGCGAACGCCACATCCCGCGGCAGATGGAACAGACCGCAATCGGTCAGCACCGCGACGCGATCGGCCGGCATCACCTGCAGCGCCCGGCGAATATGCTCGGCCACCATATCCGGCGTCTCCACATCGTGGTTCTTCACGTCGATCACGCCCACGCCCAGCTCGAACGGAGGATTGAACTCCTTGAACAGATCCAGATCCTCGCCTCCGCGGCGCGCGAACTCCAGACTCAGCTGCCGGATATTGGCGCCCAGAATCGTGGGAAACAGGTATCGGTAACTGCCTTCCCACGACGGTTTGCCATAGCGATTTCCGTAGCAGACGTGAAGCCCGATCTTTGTTTCCACGCCGTCTACCAGTGTATTCAAAGCCTTCACACCCCACGCCACATCTTCGGGGAAACCCGAATAATAAGGTTCGTCGATCTGGATCAGAGACGCCCCTGCCTTCGCCAGCGCCTTCAATTCGAGGTTCATAACCCTGGCGATATCCATCGCCAGCGCTTCGTCGCTTGGATAGAACTCGTTGCGTATGCGCTTCGTGAGGCAGTGCGGGCCGGTGATGCAGATCTTCGCCGGATGGTCGGTATACGTGGCGAGGAACTGGAATTCCTTCACCAGGCCGAGCGAGGCCGTCGGCAGTTTTCCCTTCACCGAGCTGTCGTAGAAATCGTAGTAGAATTTTTTCGACGTGTGATCGATCTGAACGCCGGGCAGGCGTTCGAGGAAGTAATCGACCATATTGTCGCGCCGCGGTTCGCCGTCGGTGATGATATCGAGGCCGGCGATCTCCTGATCCTTGATGGC
>JASHSD010000994.1 GCA_030036985.1 Bryobacteraceae bacterium | reverse complement strand
TCTCCGGTTGAAACATCGGTTACGAACAGCCGATAGCTGCCCTTGGCCACCATGGACCGCCAGATGCCGTCGCCGGGGTCGAGCCGTTGGCCGTTTTCGGTGTATTTGACGTTCTTCGTCAGCGGCACGAGTTTGGGGTCGTGCTTCACCACGGCGTCGAGGTACTGATCCACGAACCCGTTCAGGCAGGCGCGATCGCAGGGACCGCTCTGCTGCGCCGCCGCGAGGCCCGCCATCAGGAGCGCGAGCGAAATCGTCGTCGTGATTCTCATGTCACCGGGATTTTATCAGAGAGAGCGGGGCCTTCTTGACACGGCTCTTCTTGACACTTCAGGGCCCGGAGCGATAAAAAAAAACCATGAAGAAAATGTCGAGATTACTGGTTCTGCCGGGCGTGCTGTGCTGCTGCGCGGCGCTTGTGCAGGCTGCGGAAATCAAGGGCGTGCTCATGGATCAGGCGTCGTCCGGCGAGGCCGATCTCAGGATCTCCGGCGCCACGGGCACTCTGGTCGGCGGGATGATCGTCGCCGAGGCCCACACCAAGGTTGACCTGCTGAAGCCTGAAAACGAGAAGAGCGGATACGGCGTCTACACTTCCGACAACAAGTTCCTGAAGTTCGATCCATCCGGCAATCGCAAGGCGCTCGCGGCCATCAAAGCATCCAACAAGCTCGACGATTTTGAAGTTGTTGTCACCGGTGAAGTCAAAGACGATACCATCAAAGTATCAGCGGTGAAGATTTTACCGTCGGCGGACTGATCGAAGCGTTAAGCTGTTCAAGAGGGAGAGATCACAATGGCTAAAGGCATGGATCGCAAAAAAGAAACCAAAAAGCCCAAAAAAGAGAAGAAGTAGGGCCAGCCGGTTATTTTTCAGGGACGAAGGTGACGGTGCTCTTCGCGTCGATTTTCCCGTATTGCATGGGAAAGCTCGAACCGTTGTAGTAGGCGTCCCATTCGTCCCGGTAGTGTGAAGACGCAATGTGGCCGGACTCGCCGAACGGCAGGTTCAGCAGCGAGGCATCCCAGTTTCCCGGCGAAGCGTTCATGCGTTCGGAAGGTCCCAGCTTCTGGGTCGTCTGCTTGACCGAAGTCGGACCACCACTGAGCGGAACCGGACCGATGTTGAAATACTTGCCCACCAGCGGCACGCGGCTCAGCACCGGATTGTCCACCCCGAGGAACATGTACCTGCCCCATTTCCAGCGTTTCGGGTCGGCGCCCTGCATACGCCCGCCCTCCTCCATCGCGTCGGCGAAGCAGCGCAGCAGCAGTTCCTTGTAATCGCCAAACCATCCGGAGGGACGGTCGCGCAGGATCTTTTCCACCACCGCGGGCATCATCGGCACATCCCAGAGTTGGCCATGCTCGGGAGACGCGCGCCTGGCAATGGCTTTGCGGAGATATTGATACGTAAGGTTCGCGATCAGCGGCTCGGGACGATCGCGGTCCATCTGTCCGTTCCAGGTCGCCAAGAGCGCGGCGGCTGTATCCAGGTTCTTGTTCGTTCCCCTGCGGTCGGCGTAGGCGTCCACGATCTGGCGCGCCAGAAACTTTTCGAATCCGCTGTAGACGTCTTTCTGGATGCGCAGACCGTCTTCGGGTTTGAGTTTATTTCCGCCTGCCCGCAGCATATCCAGAATCTGGCGCGAGCGGAACGGCGAGGCGAACCTGCCGTTCACGTTGTAAGGATAATTCGGCGGGAACGGATTCTGATTCGCGGTAACGATGAAGCCTTCAGGCGGATTGAACGCCTGCGGTAGCTGGTCGAACGGAATAAAGCCGTCCCATTCGTAATCGCCCGACGAGCCATCCACCGGCACGTCGCCCTGAAAATTGCGGCGGATGGGCAATTTGCCCGCGGCCTGATATCCGATGTTGCCGTCCACGTCGGCATAAACGAAGTTCTGCGCGGGGCCGCCGAAGCCGGCGAGGGCCCGCTTGAAATCGTCCCAATTGCGGGCGCGGTCAATCTGAAGAAATACGTCATGGAAAGCGCCGGGTTCCGCGGCGACCCAGCGCAGTGAGTTCACCTGGCCGGCGCCGACCTCGAATACCGGACCGTGGCGGGTTACCCAGATGTTCATCTCCTCGTTGCCGCGGCCTCTGACGGAGATGATTTCGCGATCCGAACTCGCGCGCTCGATTTTACCCTGATACAGATACTGGCCCGTACGCAGATCAATCTTTTCGGTATACAGATCCTGCACGTCGTACTCGAGATTGGTTTCGCCCCACGCAATGCGGTCGTTGTGGCCAGAGAGGATGCCGGGCATGCCGGGCAGCGCGACCCCCGCGACATTCATGCCGGGCGCCATCAGATGCTCCATGTGCCAGATGCCGGGCAGGGTGAATTCGAGATGCATATCGCTCGAGAGCAACGGCTTGCCCGTGGCGGAATGCGCACCCGAAACAGCCCAGGCGTTGGAACCCGGATGGCCTTCGCCTCCCGGCATAAATTCGAAGCCGGCGCGGGTCGGAAAAAGATAGTTCACTTTGTCCGGCTCGCCGTCGCGCAGCATCTCCTGTTTGATGAGTTCCGTCTTCCAGCTGCTGGTAAGCGTGCGGAACATCTGTAGTCCGCAGAGAATCGAATCGACCACGCTCCAGGGCCGCGGATCGTAGCCGATCAGTGTGAACTCCACTCCATAGCGGCCGCGATGAGATTCGATATATGCGTTGACGCCGCGCGCATAGGCTTCCATGGCGGACTTGTCGGCTTCCGACATCTCCGTGTAGATCTGGTCGGCGATGCGGCGCATGCGCAAACGGCGCGCCTCGCGATCGGAATCGAGCGCCGAAGGCCCGACGATTTCGGAAAGGTCGCCCGCGGCCAGACGGCGCAGACCGTCCATCTGAAACATGCGGTCTTCGGCCGCGGTGTAGCCCTCGACGAACCAGGCATCGTCGATAGTGTGCGCCTTGATGTGCGGAACGCCCAGGCGATCGCGTTCCACTTCGACCGGCTGACTCACGAGCGTCGCGATTGTCCCGGAGGTTTTGGGCAGTGCGCGATAGAACACCCAATAGAAAATCGCCGCCGCCGCGACCAGGGCGATCGCGATCAGGGTATTCACCACGAACAGGATGCGGCGCACTGTTGCGATTGTAAACCGCGTGCGTATTCTCGCCGAATCGGACACGCCGCTGTAATGGCACGCACGTGGGCGATCCCGGTTCGCGAAACCGGCGACGCTTACTCGGTATCTTCCGCGGTAGAGGAGGCTCTATGCCCGCTGACACCGCCACGCTGCATCTGCCGAGAGCATCCTTCCAGGCGATTCAGCGGCTCGACACGTGCCTCGTTTCGAACGCCATTGAAAGACTCGGCGGCCGTCTGCGCAACGAAGGCACGATTTGGGGACGGGCATTACATTGTCAGTTTCCCTACCTTCCGCCGATGCTTGGATACGCCGCGACCGGGCGCGTTCGATCCAGCGCGGCGCCGATACGCGGGCAGTGTTACCACGAAAACATGAATTGGTGGCGATATGTGGCGTCGCTGCCGGAGCCGAGGATCATGGTCCTGCAGGACTTCGACGAAAGACCCGGCGCCGGCGCTCTGGTCGGCGAACTTCATGCCGCTATCGGGATCGCGATGAACTGCATCGGATGCGTGACCAACGGTTCGGTGCGAGATTTGCAGGCTGTGGAGGCCATGGGATTTTACCTGTTCGCGGGAAGCGTCGCGGTCAGTCACCAGTACGCGCATGTGGCTGAATACGGAATACCGATCGAGATCGGCGACTGGACCATCAACGCCGGCGACCTTATTCACGGGGATCGTCACGGCGTGCAAACCATCCCTTTTTCGGTCGCCGCCGGGATTCCAGAGATGGCTGAGCAGATACAGAAGGAGGAGCGGGCTTTGACGGAATACTGCCGGTCCGGCCGTTTTTCACTGGAAGGTCTGGAACGTAAGCTCCGGGAAGGCCCCGGTGAGAGATGCGGAGTGCGAATCGGGTAAGATCCCGATACGCAATACCGGGACATGCGGCATCGATTCGTCCGGCGCCTTTCGCTGTTGGCCTTACCGGCAGTTTCCGCGGCGGTTTCCGTTTCCTGCGGGCGCGGCCAGGCTGAGAAGCCAGCGACTCCGAACATACCGGAGGTCAGCGTGGTCAGAGTCGTCAGAAAGACGCTGGCCCGGCATCTGACTGTTTCTTCCGAACTCGTGCCTTTCTATCAGATCGACGTTTACGCGAAGGAATCGGGATTTGTAAAGCAGTTGAATGTCGATTTCGGCACACACGTGAAGGCCGGAGATGTGATGGCGGTTCTGGAGATTCCCGAACTCCGGCTGCAGTTGGATGAGGACCAAGCCGCGATCAAGGATGCGACCGGCCAGGTGGAGAGAGCCCGCAATGAACTGGGAACGGTGGAGGCCCGCGAGACAGTCGCGCACCTCGAATACACCCGCCTCGATCAGGTCGCAAAGACAAAGAAAGGTCTGGTTGCGCAACAGGAAGTGGATGACAGACAGGGCGCGGATCTCGCCGCGCAGGCGCAGGTGGAGGCCGCGAAATCCAATCTGGAATCCTACCAGAGCGCCCTCGATAAGGCGCAGGCGGCTCTGCGTCACGATCAGGCTCTCTACGATTATGCGAAAATCACCGCTCCTTTCACCGGAGTGGTGACGCAGCTGGACGCGAACCTCGGCACGCTGATGCAGTCGGGCATCAACACCAGCACGCAGGCGCTGCCCCTGGTGCAGCTTTCCGAGGACGATAAGTTCCGGCTCGTCATTCCCGTGTCGGAGTCCTGGGTGCGTTACATCAAAATCGGCGATCCGGTGGACGTAAGCGTGCCCGCGCTGGACCGGCACTTTCCCGGCAAGGTCGCGCGTTTTTCCGTCGAAGTAAAGGAAGACACGCGCACCATGCATACGGAAGTGGATGTCATGAACCCGCATCGCGTGTTGATGCCAGGCGTTTATGCGGAAGCCAACCTGACGCTTGACCAGAGACCCAACGTCCTGGCCGTGCCTCAGGAAGCGGTTAATGTCGAAGGCGATATGAGATCGGTGTGGGTTGTCGGTCCTTCGAACAAGGTGGAAAAGCGGCCGGTAACCACCGGCGTCGAAACTCCGCACGACGTCGAGATTATCTCGGGATTGAATGAAGGGGAGATGGTGGCTGTGGGCGACCGCGGCCGTTTGCGGGACGGCCTTGTGGTGCGCCCTAAGATCGTTCAGATTATCCAACTGCCGGAAGACAACCAGAATGAGTAGGTCACATGTCCGGATTTTCCATTCGTCACCCCTATTTTATTGTCGTGATATTCGCCGTGGCGGCATTGATCGGGTTTGCCAGCATCTTTCGCATGCCGGTCGATCTGTTTCCGCCGATCAACCTGCCGGAAGCGGTAGTAGCGACGTTCTACAATGGCATGCCGCCGGAGGATATCGAGACCGACATTACCGACCCGCTGGAGCGTTTCTTCACCCTTGCCAGCGGCATCGACCATATGGAATCGCGTTCGCTGCCCGGCGTCAGCATCATCAAGGTCTTCTTTCAGCCGGGGACCAGCGCCGATGCCGATGTTACCCAGCTATCCAACCTTGCGCTGTCCGACCTGAAACGCCTGCCGCCGGGCACCCTTCCGCCGGTTGTCCTGAAGTTCGACGCGTCGAGCCTTCCGGTTTGTCTGGTCACGCTCAAAGGCGCGGGACTTACCCAGACGCAGCTTCACGATTTCGGCGAATTTGAAATACGCGATCAGATCGCGGGTGTGAAGGGCGCCGAGATTCCTCCGCCGTTCGGGGGTAAGTACCGGCAGGCGATGGTCTATGTCGATCCCTATAAGCTGTTTGCGCGCCAACTCAGCGTGATGGACGTAGTA
>JASHSD010000993.1 GCA_030036985.1 Bryobacteraceae bacterium | reverse complement strand
GCCGGCACCAAGAACGATCTGCAGCAGACCAAGTCGGAACTGACGAAGGTCAGGGGCGATCTTAGCGGGACAAGCAGCCTGGTCGCGACAAACGACAAGGAACTCCAGGAGCTGATCCGGCGGGGCGAGCGGAACATCGTCAAGTTCAATATCAACAAGAAGCAGAAAGGCTTCCAGAAGGTCGGCGATATCGCCATGGAGCTGCGGAGCGCCGATCCGAAGAGGAACAAGTTCACGCTGCGGGTGCAGGCCGACGACAAGATGACCGAAAAGAAGGACCGGAATATTAACGAGCCGCTGCAGTTCTACGTTTCCAATTCGCTCTACGAGATTGTGGTCAACACGGTCACCAAGGACACGGTTTCGGGTTATCTCTCCACGCCGAAGTACAACGCCCGGAATAACTAGAAAAAGGCTCCCGCGCGGTCGCGGCTCGGTAACTGTTCTTACCGTCTTGCTACCGGTCCGAGCCCGTTTCTTCAACGAAGCGGGCTACGTGCACCCGATATAACGCCGGTTTTCCATGCCGATCGCTGACGAACAGCACGTTCTGGCTGTCGGGTGAGAAGATCGGGCGCACCATGGCCGGGTCGGACGCGTGGTGTTCGCAGAGCGTCAGTTCGCTCCGGGTGACGCGCAGCAGAATCAGCACGTACGCCGACGCCCGGCTGCGGCTGGCGCCTGTGAATACGGAGGCATCGGCGTTGGGCGATGCGGAAATGTACTGGCTGGTTTTGGCCAGCAGCATGTCGGCGCCGTCGTCCGGCGTGTGCTCGCGCAGCGTGATCAATTCCTTCCGGTCGTCGGGAATGTACAGATAGATCACGGTGCGGCCGGAGGGGATCCAGAGCGCCTCACCGGTATTTCCCGCGAGCGTTTTCAGCTGTCGATTGCCGGACCCGTCCAGATTCACCAGCCAAAGTTTTCCGCCGGAACGATAGAGAACCTGCGCCCGGCGCGGACGCGCCATGAGCTGTTCAATCGGAGCATCAATCTCGATCACGCGGCGAACCTGCTGACGAAGCACGCTCACGATACGAGAGCGCTCATTGCGGCGCTCCACGAAGAGCGCCGAATTGTCCGCGCCGATGGCGATGCCGGCGCGCGTTGCATCTTCAGCCACCGTATGGAGGGTTCGCAGCGCGGCGCCCGACAATTGCGCTTCCTTGAGCGCGGGGCCGTCGAAGAAATAAAAGACGCGATCGTCGGGAGACAAGGCAAGGCTCGAAGGATCGAGTGCGGCCACGTTGGTGAGTTGCTTCGATCCGCCGTTTTTCAGGTCGAGGAGGAAAGCCTGGCGCCCGCCGCCGGCATCGCTTGCGGCACGCTCGCTCCAGTAAAGCAGGAAATCGCCGTGGCGGGTGAACTGACGCAAATGCGGCGCGGTCATGCCGCTGGTGAAGGCCGGGTTCGTGAGCCGGAGAACGTCGAGTTCGGTGGCGGGATCGGAGTAATGAAGCCACTCGGGACCGGTGATGCGGCCTACCGCGGCCAATGCGAGGAAATCGCGCCGGGAAAAGGGAACCAAGAGCTATTTTACGCGCCGGGCTTTTTTAGGTCAGAGCCGGTATCAGAGCTCAGCTCAGAACGGGAAGTCGCTGGGAGGCGCGGTCTTGGCGATCGCCGGACGCTGAAGGAAACGATAGGGGTTCACCGGCGTGTTGTGGATACGAACTTCGTAATGCAGATGGGCGCCCGTGGAGCGGCCGGTGGTTCCCACGGCGCCGAGCGTTTCACCCTGACGGATTTCCTGGCCTTCGATGACATCCATTCGCGAGAGGTGCGCGTACCAGGTCTGGAAACCATTGCCGTGGTCGATGATGACGCAGCGGCCGTAGCCGCCGTTCCAGCCCGCGTGAATCACGATGCCGTCCGCCGTGGCATGCACTGGCGTACCCTGCGGCGCGCCGATATCGACGCCCGTATGCATCTCACTTTCGCCGCCGGAGAAAGGATCCATGCGAACGCCGAAGCCGGCCATCAGGCGGCCGTTCACAGGCCAGGAACTCGGCATGACGTTGGTGTCGCCGCGGGTGAAGATGTTGCGTTCGCTGGCCGGATTGGTGGTGCGCAGATAGTTGAATTCGGCGAGCGTGTCGCCCATGGTGGGAATCAGCGGCGCTTCCTCGACCAGATCCGAAGATCCGGCAAGCTGCTGCCGCATTCCATAAGCCACCGTAACTTCCTCGGCGAGCGTCTGCAGGCTGGCGAGTTGTTCGTTGGTCTGCTTGACCCGGCGCTGCAGGGCGTCGTAGCGCTCGCGCAGCGTTTGCGCCTCCCGCTGCAGCGAATTGTAGTTGGCCACTTTCCACGCCATGCGCGCATAGCTGCCGACCACGCTGCAGAGGATCAGGAGAACCACGCCGAAAGCGCCCATCGCGCCGTAAACATAGCGGTGCGGGATGTGGATGCGCTGCAGGCGTCCGTGAAAAGAATGCGCCAGAACAACAATAAAATAGTTCTGCTTCAATCCTGTGTTCCTCGATGCCGCCCCGAGGCGATTCCGGACTGATCGACCGGTGAACAAAAACAGTCGGTTGGCGAATAGAAACACTCCCGCGTTGGCAGTTCACCCCACCCAAGCGAGACCCAAACCGGTTTAAGTTGCGAAACTGCGAGGTTAACATCTCTTAAGCTTGCAAGTCAACCCTTTTCGCTGGTAATATCCCGGCTTGCCGTATCACATCCCCGGAACCCGCTTCGCGCGCAACCTGATTACGCGCAGAACATTGATTTCACAATTGGTTAAGCGCGATTTCCAGCAGCGCTACGTAGGCTCGGCGGCGGGCTGGCTGTGGGGACTGGTCCACCCGCTGGTGCTGCTCGCGAGCTATGTTTTTATTTTTCAGATCTGTCTGGGGCAGACGGCGGCGCCGGACGATGTGACCACAAGCTACCCGATGCTCCTCTTCTGCGGCATGCTGCCGTGGTTGTTGTTTCAGGAAACGGTGCAGCGCTCGGCGGGGTCGCTGGTAGAGCAGGCGAACCTCATCACGAAGACGGTCTTCCCGGCGGAGATTGTGCCGGTCTCGATCTTTCTCTCTTCCTTGATCAGCAACACGCTGGCTCTGGTGCTGGCGATCGCGGGCGCTGCGATCGTGACGCACCACGTCAGTCCGCTGCTGGCGACGCTGCCGGTTTTTATGTTGCTTCTGGGCATGTTCGCGGTCGGGATCGGATGGATCGCGGCATCGCTGCACGTGTATTTGCGGGACACGGCGCAGGTGCTTATCGTCATTCTGACGTTGTGGTTCTGGGCCACGCCGATCTTCATCAACGACGCCCAGTTTCGCCACGCCGGAACATGGGCGGTAGTGCTGATGGACCTGAATCCGCTGACTTATTTCGTGCGGGCATGGCGGGAAGCGCTGCTCGGTTACCGGATGCCGCTGCTGATCCATTGGGGAGAGATTGCAGCCGCGTTTGCGATCGGGTTTTTCGTCTGCGGCGGATTGTTCTTCCGGTATCTGAAGCGCGGATTCGCGGACGTTCTGTAGGCGGTTATGCGAAGGCTGGGCGGCGTCGACATGTTGCGTGGCCTCGCGATCTTCTTCGTGTTGATGAACCACGTCAACATGCGGCTGCGCCTCGCCCACGTGCCCTACACCGCGGGACTTCCCGATCAGTTGGTTTCCTCGCTCGTCTGGAACGGCCAACGCGGCGTGCAGATCTTCTTTGCGATTTCGGGATTTCTGATCACGTCGACCGCGCTGCGGCGCTGGGGTTCGACCGCCGAGGTGCGGGTGCGCGGTTTCTATGGGCTGCGCTTCGCCCGCATTGCACCGTTGTTCCTGCTGCTGCTGGCTGTTCTCAGCGTTCTGGATCTCGTCCGAGTGCACAATTTCGTAGTGCAGCCGCGCACCGGAGGGCTGGGGCGAGCCCTGTTTGCGGCGCTGACCTTCCGCGTGAATGTGCTTGAGGCGCGGCGCGGATACCTTCCCGCGAATTGGGACATTCTTTGGTCGCTCTCGGTGGAGGAGATGTTCTACCTCTTCTTCCCTCTGGCCTGCCGGATTTTCCGTCGGCGCGGATGGTTCGTCGGATTTCTTCTCGCGTTCGTTGTGCTCGGACCGTTCGGGCGGACGGCGATGGCGCGAGGCAATGAGGTGTGGCGTGAGTACTCGTATCTCGGAAGTATGGATGCGATTGCGCTCGGCTGCCTCACCGCGCTGCTGGTTTCCCGCGTGCGGTTCTCCCGCGGCGGCTTGCGGGGATTGGCCGCTGCGGGGATCGGAATCCTGATCGTCAGCCTGTGCTTCTCGCTGAACGTGGACCGATGGGGATTGGCGCGAAACGGGCTGGACATGACGGTCCTCGCCATCGGCGCGTGCATGGCGATTGCGGCTTCGACGCAGACGCAGTGGCGCGGTC
>JASHSD010000087.1 GCA_030036985.1 Bryobacteraceae bacterium | reverse complement strand
GCTGCCGTTTGTCCCAGAGCGCCTTCATCGGCTCCAGCGCCCCGTTCAGCGCGAACGTCCCGTCGAGATCGATCGCGTTACCGAAAGGACCCCTGTTGCCGTTGTCCTGACCGGTGGGCGCCGCGACGGCGAGCGTCGGCCGCAGTTCCCGATAACGCGGCTCGCCGAACGGCACGACGATGTTGAGGCCGTCGGCGGCGCCGCGCAGGAAAATCGCCACCAGGGTTTTATTCTTCCGGCTTTCGGCCGAAGCCGCGCGGGCGAGCCACATCGGGGCCGCGCCCATACCTGCCATCACCACCGCCGAACCACGCAGAAAATAACGTCGCGTCAACATGGCCTTTTATCTCCTTTCGAAATCGGGCGAGCTGAGGATCAATGCGGCAATAACCGAGGGATTGGGGTCTTTGCCCTCAAGACCCGTTTGAATCGCGTTGATGGTTTGCGCGGACGCATCGTGTCCGAGCAGTTCCCGCGCCATGGCCGGCGCATCCACTCCCTGCGAATCCGGTCCCTGGCGGCGCGAAGCATCCGGCGTCACGCCCGGAATGCCGCCGGAAGCGGCCTCCGTCGCGAAATTCATGCGAGCCATGATGCCAACTGTGCTGAGCCACGCCTCGCCTTTATCGGAATAACCGTTTGGCTCCAGTTTGCTGTACAACGGCTCGCCCATATCGGCGATTTTCTCCACCAGCGTATAGGCATCCGTCACCTCGGCGCCCATTGCCCGAACCGTGCTCGCCACAATCTCCAGCGGCGATTTGATCTTGGCTTGCCACGCGCCTTCCGAGAAGAATTCGGGCGACTTGAACATCGTCTCCATCACGGCGCGCAGATCGCCATCGGTCTTCATGAACGTCGAGGCCATGCGGTCGACCAGATCCTCGGGCGGGTTGTCGGCTACGAAACGCCGCGCCAGTTCCCGCGAAATGAATTTTGCAGTGGATGGATGGCGCGCCAGGATATCGATGACTTCGAGACCGTCCTTCTCGCCTCCGCCCGCCGCGATTTTATGGCCGAGCACGGTTTTCTCGCCGAAATCGTGCATGAAGGGGGCGAAGACAAACGCCGGATCTTCCGGACTGCGAAAAGTCCAGCCGGTGAAGCAGCGGGCGACGGCGATCACGTCGGCCTGGGTGTAGCCGCCGTTCACGCCGAGCGTGTGCAGTTCCATCACCTCGCGGCCGTAGTTTTCGTTGATCCCGTGGGGCCCCTGCCTTCCGAACACGGGAATGATCGAGTTCGGCACGCCATTCAGCGTGGAGCGAATGGGTGCGAACGGCCCGACCTCATCGCCCGGCCCCATCGATTCCCAATTGTCCAGGTAATACAGCATCGCCGGATGCCGCGCCGTCGCCAGGAGCAGATCTTTGAAGTGCCCGAAGACGTGCGGCCGAATGGCGTCGCGTTCATAACTGCCGATGAGGAGATGGCCGAGGTTCTGCGTGTCTCCACGCGTCGCTACATTTTTCGTGGCATCGACATTGAAGTGGTTGAACCAGAAATCCACCAGCACTTCCTCAAGCTGCCGGTTGGAGTAGATCGCGCGGAAGACCTTGGCTTCTTTCAAGTCTTCGCTCGCCACCATGCGAGGCGTCTGCAGCCGCTCTCCCTGACGGCGATATTCGGGGAGCAAAGCCTGGCTCTTCGGAGGAAGCAGTGCGGCCACCTTGACTCGCTTTTCCGGATCGAGCGATGCGAACAGGGCCATGATCTGAGTTGCGTCCCCGGATCTCGCCGCGCGTATCTGGTCCGGGTCCAACAGGTCCATCAGGCGCGGATTGCGGCGGCGGACCTCTTTCTGGATCTCCTCCTGCCGCGCCTTCCGCGCCTTATCCGCCGCGTCCTTGAACTCAGGCGTGAACTCCACCACATTGGGGGGCAGGCTGGCAAGCACTTCTTCGCGCTTCTCGGGGTCGAGAGCCTTGAGCACTTCCGTGCGCTCCTCGGCGGTCCCGTTCATCACTTTGCGCCTCTGCTCGTCGGAAAGGATGCTGCTCATCTGCTGAAACGGCGCCATGACCATCATCGGCATCGTCCGAGGTTCGGGCGTGTATTCTTTCACGACATCCGCCAGATTCATGCGCAAGGTTTCGAGCGGCTTCAGTCTTTCGTCAAGGATCGGGTTTTCCGGAATCTGATCCGGATGGAGTTGTAATTCGATCCATTTGTTGAGCCCGATGCGGCGGACCGCTTCGATATCGCCGGGGCGCGGCCCGAAGGTCAGCCGGTTCAGCGCATGGACGATCTGTTGTTCCGGGGAGAGCCGTTGATTGAACGGCCCTGTTGCGTTCCCTGAGCGGGGGATTATGACCGCCGCCAGTGCGACCGCGGTGGTCGCCAGTACCAAGCGCTTCATAGACGCCGTACCTCCTGGGGACCCAGACTCTATTCATCCACTATAAACGCTCGGGAGAGCATGAACGTTGAGCCGATATCCCGGCGTTTGTGCCGCGCGCGTGAGCGTGCATTTTCGATTCCGCGCAAATGGGTCAAATGAATCAAGCGCCGATGCCCCGGCAGCTGTGATCCGTGGGGCACGCTGTCGAGTTTTGCTCAC
>JASHSD010000992.1 GCA_030036985.1 Bryobacteraceae bacterium | reverse complement strand
GCAATCGGCGCAGGGTCCCGACCTGCCGCGTCTCGCCGATCAGATCAACTTCACCAACGGCCTCTCCGGTCAGACTCGCAATCTTCTGCCGCGTCTTTCCGGCTGTTCGCTGGCCAACGATCGGGAGCAGGCGCGCGCCATGGCGGAAGCGTATCCCGACCGCTATTTCCTGCTCGCCGACGGCCAGTGCTACAGCGGACGCATGCTCACCGGGGGACGCAAGAAGGCCAGCGGTCCTCTGGTGCTCAAGCGCGAGATGCGGGAATTCGCCGCGCAGTTGAAGGAGCAGGAGCGGAATCTGGCGGAGCGGGTTCGCGACCAGGAAGCGCTGCAGCGCGAAACCACCGCACTTGAAGGCGAGCTGGAGCGTCTGCGGCAACTACAGCAATCGAGCGAGAAAGAGGCGCTCTCGCTCGATCACGATCTGCGCCGCGCTTCGGAAGAGATCAATCGCGCCAATTCGCGGATCTCCGTCGCGCGCCTGGAACTCGAGCGGCTGAAGCGCGAAGAAGAGCGGGCGCACGAGAAACGCGCGCAGAACCAGGCGGTGGTGGAACAGAAGGACGCCGAGCGATCCGAGCGCGAACTGGCGCTGGAGGCCATGCGCGAGCAACTGGACGCGGCCCAGGCGGAAGCGCATCGCATCGGCGAGGAGCATTCGGTGCTGCGGGCGAAACTGGCGGCGCTCGAAGAGCGGCATCGGGGCGAGCGTGCGGCCTTCACGCGCCTCGAAAATCAGCACCGCGACATGCTCAATCGGCGTCAGCAGATTGCCGGAGAAGTGGCGCGCTGGGGTGAAACCCGCGCGCGCATTCTCAACGAAAATATCGAGCTCGATCAGAAGCTGACCACGCTCTCCGAGCAGATCGCAGCCGCCGAACGCTCCGTGCTGGAGCTTTCCGAACGGGAAGCGCGCCAACGCGAATCGCTAGCGGCGGCGGATGAAGTCCTGCGCGACCTGCGCGCGAAGATCGAAACCAGCCATGCGCGCAGATCGGAAATCGAAGTTGAGTTGACGCGCCGTCAGGCGGAACTGGAGTTCCTCGACGAGACCAGCCGCAAGGAACTGAACGTCGCCGTGGCCGAATTGCAGACGCCCGAGGACACTTCAGCGGATGTGCTGCAGGCCGCCGAGACCGCGTATCAGGAAACGAAGACGAAGATCGAAAACCTGGGCGCGGTGAACCCGACGGCATGGGAAGAGTTCCAGGAAGCGCAGCAGCGCCAGGAGTTCCTGAGCGTGCAAAGGCAGGACCTGCTCGATTCCATCCGCGACACCGAGAAAGCCATTCAGGAAATCGACGAGTTCTCGAAGAACCGTTTCTCGGAAGCGTTCAAGGTGATCAACGAGAATTTCAAGCAGGCGTTCCAGACCCTGTTCGGCGGCGGCGCGGGCGAGATGCAGCTCACCGACGAAACCAACATCAACGAGAGCGGCATCGACATCATCGCCTCGCCTCCCGGCAAGAAGCTGCAGAACGTGCTGCTGCTCTCCGGCGGCGAGAAGGCGCTCACCGCGCTGTCTCTGCTGATGGCGATTTTCAAGTATCAGCCGAGTCCGTTCTGCGTGCTGGACGAAGTGGACGCGCCGCTCGACGAAGCCAACATTGGACGCCTCACGCGCCTGCTCGCGGAGATGGCGACGGATACCCAGTTCATCGTCATCACGCACTCGAAGAAAACCATGGAAGCGGCGCAGGCGATGTACGGCGTCACCATGCAGGAAGCCGGCGTATCGAAGCTGGTGAGCGTGAGATTCCATCATGCGAACCAAACAGCCGGTGTCGCCGCGTGATTGTGCCGCAACTTGTTGATCTTAGGTCACCTCGCGGAACGCCACTGGGCGACCTTCCGGCCCAAGCGTCAAATCCTGCAGCTTTGACGTCACGCGTTTAAAGCGAGTGATCGCCAAAAACCCGGACCACTGGGCCGCATCGCCTCAATCTGGAGCTTTGTACGGGTGGCCGGTTATCCACCCGGAGCGCGGCTCTATACTTCCCCCAACTCGACCTTCGCGATCCTTTGGGCTGCAGTTTGACGGATCGCCCGCTGTAGACCGCCAAAATGCGGAAGACCGCCGCGACCTTACGACCGTCTCTGGCGTGGGGCAAAGGCTGGATGGAGGTGTTGAAAGCGCGCGATCCGCGTGGAACAAGATCAGTCACGAGTAACGCGCGCCGCTTCACTCACCCGCGGCCGGCGCAGCCGACTCATCAAAGTCAGTCCCGTCCCGAGCAGCAAGAGAGTCGTAGGTTCGGGCGTCGACGACGCGGACCCGACATCCACGGAGAAGCTCACTTGTGCCAAGTTGTCCTGTGCGCTGTCGGCGCCTCCATCCATGCCACCGAGCAGCGTGTATGTGCTGCCCGAATATAGCCCGAAGGGATCGGTTTCCGGGTCGGCCAGCACGATGTCGAACAGATCGATATCGCCCGATGTCGCGCCCGGCGCCAGGGAGATTGGGAAATAACTGGCGAAGAAGTTGTCGTCAAACGTCGCGTCACCTGGCCCGACGAAGTCGAGACTGTCGCTGTTGAGGTAAATGGCGGGGTCGCTCGAGTCCGGATCGTTGTTCGTGATCGTGCCGAAGAAATTCAGCGTCTCGCCGGGATTGCCGATCTGATTCGGATCGTCAAGAGTGATAGTGATATCTCCGGCCCAAGCTCCCGCTGCGGCCAACACTGCCAAGGCAAACAGATGTGTAAACGTTCTCATAGCCTCCTCGGTTTTCCTTCCAGTCTTGCCGTTACGGCAATGTGATACGCGCGCTCGAGCTGAATGTTCCTCCGGCGTATGTGCCGCTGAGCGCCAGAGAACTGGCATCCCCGGAAGCGCCCACCGAACCGGGCACGGTTACCGTCGCCGGCGCGAAGGCTCCCGCGGCGATTGTCCCGATCGTTTGCGGTATCGGCGTGGCCGAATCCGAGCCCACTTTGACACTGGTAAGAACGACATTGGCCGCCGCGGTCCCGCCAGTATTGGCGATCGTGAACTGGACGACCACGTTCCCGTTGCTGCGCGTCAGCACTTTGGTGACGACAAGATCGACGGGGGACGACGGCGGCGCAGCGGGATTCACGGTGATCGTGGTGGATCCGGTGGCTGTAGTGTAGTCAGTCGGCGTGAAGGTTACGGAAAGCGTCTGGCCGGCGCCGACCGGGAGTACCGTACCGCTGGCGGGTTGTAGACGAACGAACCGGGAACTGATGCCGTCGCATCCAACTGAGTTGCGGAAAGCGCTCCGCCATAGGTGATCGCTGCCGGCGCGGGCCAAGCGATCACCGGAACCGTTTTGGTTGACCGCGGCAGCCTGAGTAACCGGTATGCCAACGGAGCCGATCGTCAGCGTCGCGCTCCGCTGCGACGTCCCGTTGTTCGGAGCGACGGTGTACAGCACGGACGACCCTCCTCCCAATACCGCCGTCACCCAGCTTTGACTGCTGGATGCGATCACCGGACAGGAGGAAGAGGTCGTCACAGCGATCGTCCCGCTCGCTCCTGCCGCGGGCACATCGATCTGCGTTTGCGAGAGGCCGTAACCGCACGCCGTCGAGGGCTGCGTGACAAATGCCTGGAGACCCGCCAGAGTGACTAACGCGGATTGCGTTCCGCCGCTGCTGTTTGCCGCCGCCTGGAGAGTGATCGCGCCGTTCCCACTGCCGCTGGCCTGACTGAATGGCGCCCACGCGGCGCCCCCCGAAGCCGTCCAGGCGCATCCCGGCTGAGTCGCGACTTGAATGGTGACCGTTCCTCCCGTGTTGGGGACAATTTGATTCGAGGGGTTCAGAGAGTAAGTGCACGGGCCGACCGGAATCTGAACCGTCGCAGATGCCCCTCCATAGGAGACATTCAGCAAATCGACGCCGTCGCCATCGGCGGTAATCGTGCCGCCGGAACTCACGCCGAATACGTTTGCTGTACCGCTTGCCGCTGTGTAGGTCGCTGCCTGAGTCACGTTTATCTGGCCGCCGGTGTAGAGCGCGTACGCCTGGACTACCTGCGAGCTTCCCACCGTCATGCTCGCCACCGGAACGTTCAGCAGGTTCAGCGCGTAAGGGCTGCCGCTGGGCTGCAACGTATAGTTCAATGTAGTTATCGCATACGTGTTGTCGCTGAAGACCGCAATGGCGGCAAAGCTGGCCGTTCCCAGACGTGCCGGCGTAAAGGAGATGCTGAAGGGAGACTGCGTCGAATAGAGCAGGATGGTGTCGGCCGGGTCCATGACGGTCTGCAGCAGGAGCACCTCGGTGATCGTCTTCGTCGAGGAAGCAGCGGTAATGTTGGAAACGCTATTAATCGTCAGCGTTGAGCCCGTGGCGGGCGTGAACGTAACGTTGGATGAGGCGACCTGGGCGTAACCGCTTAGGTTCAACATCGGAAGCGGCGGTGTGGCTGCGCTCACCGCTTTCGACTCCGAAGTTTTCGGAGAGGCGCTGGCGGTGAGGCCCTCGGTAGGAGCATAGGCCGTACCCCCGGTGAGCCACCAGTAGGCTTGTTGCCAAACCGCCGGGCTCGCCGTCTCTCCCATCGAGCAGGGACCGCACACGCTTGTATGCACAATCCCCTCGACCGTCGCCGTGTCGTACGTCCCCGGAGGATCCTGGCTCGCAATCGGCACAATCGTATCGTTCAGCTGGTTGTTCAGTATGCTTGCAACCGTTTGTCCGGGCAGAAAGGCGGCGATTACCACATCCAGCAGAGACTCCGTCGCAGATATGGGACTGGTGGGCGCGCTACCCACGATCGCGCTGAAGATATTTGAGGAAGAAAGGGCAAAGAGCTGTGGCGAGCCAGGCTCCAAAGATTGTGCGCCAGTGTCTATGGGCTTACCGAGCAGGCTGAACAAATCCCCAAGCGTACAGGAGGAAAACGCTAAGCATAGTCCCTGAACGACAGGGTCCGCTGTAAGCGCGAGTACGGTTACCTGAGCTTGGTTATTCACAAGGGTCGTGGCAAGGTTAGTTCCCAAATGCGGAGTTCCGATGGTGATCAGCTTGTGCACTGGATTCTGCAGGAGAGCAGGGTTGCCCAAATACCCCGCCGTGCTCAGGAAGTACCGGGTCACCAGTCCGCCCATGCTATGCGCAACCACGTCGACAGTCCGCGCGGCCATTCCCGCAGCGGCGGCGGAGGCAAGGGCATTTCCCATTGAGGCCAGCAGAGTCTGCTGAGTCACTGGATCGTTGAATTCCTTGGAGTTTTCCGCGCAGTAGTCAACCGGAAAGATCTGGTTGTGCGGGTACTGGCCCGAGATCCAATCATAAAATCCACCTGAGCCCGGGGTAAATCCGGCCCCGGCAGGGCTCGACCAGATGCCGTGGATCAGCAACAGTGGAGGAGGCTCAAGCAAGAGGGAGGCCAGCGACGGAGCGCTTTGTCCCTGTTGCGCAGCGGTTACCGCAAGCTCTGCCAAAGAGAGGGACGGCGCAGGCATGGCGCCCGGCGACCACAACAGGGCCAGAAACCAGTAATTTCCAGCAGCGTCCGGTCCGTAGGTTGGCGTGGCGACCGTATAGCTCTGCACGCTGCCGCCCGGCGGACTTGGATTCGCCAGATAATTCGGGTCGAACGGCCCAAGCGATCCGATGCCGGCGGTGGGCTCAAGCCCCGTCCCGCCCGCCGCCAGCGCAAACGTCACCTGCTGCGATGACTGGGAGTGGTACACCAAAACGACGGCCGATTGTCCGTCCGCGGCCAGACTGGTCGCGGGAGGCGCATACTGCACCGCCGACACAACGAGCGTCGGAGGGGCCTGTTCAGGATCAGGAATGGCATAATCCGCGAAGGGATTCACGACCGACAGAGCCGTTTGAGGAGTGAGTTCCACGTATTCCGCGGGACCGCCATTGTACGATCCTTGAGTGCAGACAGCATCAGAAATCGTCCAGCCTGATGACACTATCAGGCTGTTGAGAAGCTGGGTTCCGTCGGCTGCATCCCAGATCCATGCGCCTGCATCGCTATAGCCAACCACCGAGCCTGAGTCATTGAGTGAGCAGAAGCCTTCTGCCATCGAAATAGGGCTCTGAGCGAGAATTCGGAGAAGTGGGCAATTGGCGGAGACTTCAGCGTTTGGCGTCCTTGGGATTTTCCGGTTCTCGACTCCGCTGCCGTTCCGGGGCTGTGAGCTTATGCCGAACTGCCCAGTCTCTGAAGGCTCGAACCTTGGGATCCACGAGACTGAAACGCGAAACTCTTCTGAGTGAAGCTATTGATTCAAAGATGTTTGTGGGCGTTTCTGGCTCTTCTGAGGCGTTCGGTTTCCAGCAGTCGGTCCGTGCGGGTTGACCGGGG
>JASHSD010000991.1 GCA_030036985.1 Bryobacteraceae bacterium | reverse complement strand
ACGCTCGGAGCATGGGCGGTGCGCGCGCTGGTGGCCGCAGTCTGCATGTTCCTCACTTACTGGTCCGCACGGCTCGCAGTCGCTGACATGCGCGCGCAACGAAACGGCATTGCCGGGCTGAACGCGGCGATCCTAATGGAGCCGAACGATTCGGTGCTCCAGGCGCGCGGCGCAATGTTCCTGAGCAATAACGGCGACACATCGCCGGAAACGGACGAGCAGCTCCTGCGCGCCGCCGATCTGGATCCGCTGAATTCGGAACTGCAGATGGCGCTGGGTCTGCGCGCAGAGTTTCGCGGCGATCTGCCCGAAGCGGAACGGTATCTGCTGCACGCCGCCGCTATCGACCATACGTTCAAGCCCGCATGGACGCTGGCAAATTTCTACGCTCGCAACAATCAGCCCGACAATACCTGGCCGCTGATTCGGCGCATGCTGAATCTGAATCCGCTGGCGTCCGATCTCACGCCCGTTTTCGATCTCTCCTGGAGCGAAACCAGCGACCCCGCGAAGATTCTCGACATGATTCCCGCGCGTGGCAGAATGCCGCTGCAGTATCTGTATTTCCTGATCTCGCGGAAACGCGCCCAGGAGGCGATGCAGTTATCGCCGCGTGTGCTCACGGCCGCGAAATTGGCCTATCCGCCGGACCCGGCTTTCACCGACGGATTGACCGCTCTCACGGATTTTCTGATAAAGACCGACCGCGCGGCCGATGCCGTTCGTGTCTGGAACGAGTTGGTCGAGCGGCGATTGATCGCTTCCGGCGCTCTTCACCCGGAGACGGGAATTTCCATTGCGAATCCGGATTTTCGTTATCCGCCGCTTCACGCCGGCTTCGGCTGGAGCGTGACGCAGGATGCCAACGTTTCGGTCTTCAGCGAATTACCGTCGCTGCGTTTGGACTTTAACGGGAATGAGCCGGAATCATTGCCGCTTCTCTGGACGACCGCGCCTTTGATCGGCGGGAAGGCCTATCGCCTGATCTGGAAGATCGATGCCTCGCGGCTCAGTTCTGTGCAGGACCCCGGCTTTACGGTGCAGATCGTCCAGCAGCCTGGCAACGCGATTACGGAATGTCGCCTGTTGCAGGCCGGCGCATGCCCGTTCACGGCCCGTCCCGACGCCGACCGGGCGCAAATCAATGTGAACTACAAGCGCGCTCTGGGCACGACTCGCCCGGAAGGTACGCTGGAGATCATCGATGTACATCTGGAGTTCGGTTCCTGATGCATAGTGCCGTCGGCGCGCGCGCGGAGGCGATGCGGTTCACGAGCCCGCAATCGGAATCCTCTGCCCTGCCGGTCGCGCTCGGCGTCGCGGTGCTCTCGGGCGTACTTGTCGCGTGGAGTTCCCGTTACTGGCGTGAAGCCGTCCCGATTGCGGCGATTTCCATGGTCGCCCTCGTTTGGGCGCTGACCGCGAAGCGCGTTCAATTGCCGCGCCAGACCCTTCTCGTGGCTTTGATCGCCGCATGGGGGCCAATGCAGCTGGCCTTCCACATCACACTCGTTCGCTGGCCCACAACGCAGAGATCGGTCGAATGGGTCATGAGCGCCGTCTGTTTCGTGCTGGCGTCTCAGATACTCGCGAAGCGGGGCCGCATCGCAGCCTTCCTGAATTTGATGTTGTGGGCGATGACCGCGCTGGCCGTCGAAGCGATGCTGCAGATGTATCTGTCGCCGGCGAGGGTCTTCGGCGTGATTCCCGCGGTCGACAGCGTGGTGGGCACCCTGTACTACAAAAACCAGTTCGCGGCCATGATGGAGCTTGCCGCCCCGATCGCGCTCCGGCGGGTTTACAACGGCGAGACCGTCCAGGGCGGGCTTTGCTTCGCGGCCATTTTCGCGGCGACGATCACCAGCGCTTCGCGCATGGGCGTCGTTCTGGTGCTTGCGGAGTTTCTGGTTGTCCTGGTCCTGATGGTTGTCGGCCGCAGGATGCAGGCGAAATCCGCCGCATCGGTGGTGGCGGTGCTGGTCCTGCTGGCGACCGGCGCGGCGTTGGTCGCGGGCACCCAGGCGATCCGGGACCGCCTTCAGGAACCCGACGCCTACGCTCTGCGCCGAAACCTGCTGCACTCGACGCTGAAGATGATTCCGCGTCATGTCTGGTTCGGATCCGGGTTGGGTACGTGGCCCAACGAATACCCCGGGTTCGCCACCTACGACGCCGGCGTCTACGTCAACGAGGCGCACAACGACTGGGCGCAATGGGCTTCAGAAGGCGGAATCCCGTTCTTCCTGCTGTTGGCGGGATTGACCCTGTGGCTGGCGAAACCGTCGATCCGGTCGGTCTGGGGATTGGGACTCCTCAGCGTCATGATTCACAGTTATGTCGACTACCCGTTGCGCGATCCGGCGCTCGCGTTTCTCTGGTTCGGCATGGCGGGCGCGTTGACGCGATTTTCGGCTCCGGAATCGGCCGCCGACCGCCGCTTATTATAGAGAATTCGCGTCATTATGAGGAAGGGAACGGATCGGGGAAATCTTTTAATTCCGATGAATTACGGCCGATATGCGGCGCTTCGCGGGAACTATTCGCCTTGACAACGAAAAGCGGCACTCCGTACCATGAAATACAATACCGTCACGCCATTCGGGTACGCGAAAAAAAAGCCGCGTCATGGGACTCGTCGTGCGTGAGCTTTGGAGAAACACGCGCAAAACGGGTCGCGTCCGCGCCGCGGGAATCACGAGTTCCTCCGCTGTATCGCGGCGCGGGACAGCGCCCTTTGCGCTATGCCTATAAATCGGGAATTTATGCCTGAAGAAAACAAAATGCTGTCCCTTCCGGCTCCATCCGCGCCGTCGGAGTTTGCTGTGGAGCGGCCCGCGGTGTATCAGACATTTGCGGAGCCTTCGGATGGCGAAGCTGCCTCGGTTCCGCTGTCGCATTATTTGTGGCTGCTGAACCGGGAGAAATGGAAGCTTCTGGTTTTTGTCGCGGTAATCGTCACAGCCACGATCATCGTATCTTCGCGCCTGACCCCGTATTACGAATCGACCGCGACAATCGACGTCGACCGCATGATGCCCACGGGAGTTCTCGGCCAGGATGCGAACGCCGGCCGAATCACCGTAAACGATTCGGATCAGTTCCTCTCGACGCAGGTTAAGCTCATTCAATCGGATTCAGTTCTGCGGCCCGTCGTGCAGCGGTTCAGGCTTCGCCTTGCTCAGGCGGGAGGGAGATCAGCCAACCTCCCGGGGGCTCGTGCGCAGGAAGCGCCGATAACTTTAAGCAGGTTGTCGATCGTTCGCCCGTTGAAAACCTATCTCCTCGAGATCAAATACCGTTCGCCGAACCCGCAATTGGCCGCCGATGTCGCCAAT
>JASHSD010000990.1 GCA_030036985.1 Bryobacteraceae bacterium | reverse complement strand
ATTCTGAAACGACATTAACTACTCTCGCCTTTTTTCTGTGCAGGCTGGGCCCGAAGCGGCGGTCGCCGGGCTCGTGTTTGTTCGTCGTGTTCTCGCGCAAACCTGACGCAGTCGCGGCGTCCCGGTTGGACCATTCAGCCCAAGCTCGCCGCCTAACCCATCCCGGCTTGTGGGCCTGAGATTGATCCCATCGCGTGGGCCTTTCACCATTGTTGCGACTACATTCACCTTCGCGTGATTCAACGAATCGAATTTGCTCAGTCGCTTTGCTGCCTTCCGCTCAGACCGACAGCACCGGGCAGTTGGACTCCCGAATCAGTGACGCGATATCAGTGCGCCACCCGCCGAGGGTTTCCGGCAAATGGCCGCGGCCGATCACCAGAAGATCTGCATGATGCTTCGCAATTGCTGAGCTGACGATGGGCAATATGAACCCCGATGCAACATGGGCGTCGACCTCCACACCCGCGTCCCTGCAGGCTTCATCTATTCGCGCTCTCGCGGTATCCTGAATCGCTTGGATTGCCTGCGGGGTGCAGGCTTCCATCGCACCAGCGCTCAGGGTTACAGGCATCGGGATGGCATGGACGAAACACAGCGAAGCGCTGCAATCGCGAGCGATGCGGCCGGCAGTCTTCATGACACGATGGCTTGCCTCACTCAGATCCGTCGCGCAGACTATACTGCGAATACGTTCCGTTCCCAGAAAGGGTGACGGTGCATGGACTGTTGTCCAAACGGGAATCGCGGAATCGTGAAGCACTCTGGCGGTCACGGAGCCCAGCAGAAACCGGCGAAACACACCCCGCCCGTGAGTCGGCATCGCTATCAGATCGACGTTATGGTGGGCGGCATAATCGACAATTACCCGGGCAGGATCACCGTCCCTGATGAGGCGTGCCGCGACCAAATCGTCGAGGCATGGTGTGCCGAAAGATTGCAGTCGCGCCGCGGCGGTCTTCCGCAGCCACGCGATCCATGCATCAGGAGATGGCGCATCCGGCGTGTAGATGCCTTCGTAATCGCCAATCACGTGGAGAAGAGTTACTCTTCCGTCGAATTGGCGCGCCAGTGCTGCAACCGAGCGCGCTGTATCAGCACACTGGTCAGAGAAATCAACCGGGAAGAGAATATTGCGGAATGTCGACATCCTTCTGCCTCCTTCAATGACTCCTGCGCACGGGCGCAACCATTTGGCCGGTCAATGAAATTAACAGCTATTCAGAGACGTTGCGTGAAAGCGCGCAGCCAGTTTGGGTTATCGCTCGGAATTTATCCGGGTCGAAGCCGCGGCAAGCGGGCAGAGGCGCCTTGGAACTTGAGACGCCTTGGGACTTCATCGTCCGCACCCGGAGTTGCTGTCGCCGACTTGCGCGGAGTAACTTCTGGACCTCGTCCACAGCGACATCTTCAAACCGTTTGAAATACTCGCCGACGGTGCACAAATGAGCAGGCCGTTCAACCCACACGACGACGTCGGCCTCGTTGCACAAACGGGCGAAGGCGCTATCCGGTCCAACAGGCGCCGCGGCTATAACGAGACTCGGCCGAGCCCGCCGCAAACAGCGAACGGCAGCCAATATCGTGTCGCCTGTCTCCAATCCATCATCAACAACTATGACTGGACGCCCACAAATATCGAGCGCCGGAGAGTATCGATGGTAAAGAACGTTTTCCCTTGCCGCGTTTTCGATTTCATCCGGAACGATCTCAGCCAACTCGCAGGATGAAAGTCCCATCGCGTTAATAAGCTGATCGTCAAGAACGTTTTCTGTTCCGACTACAGCTCCGATCGTCATCTCCGGCTCCCAGGGAACGACGATTCTCCGAGCGGCGATGACATCGAGGGCCAAGCGGAGTCGATCGGCAACTTCATACCCGACGGGAACGCCGCCGCGAGCAAGTGCGATGACAATCGCATCATATGGAATCCGTTTGAGGGTCAACCTATGGGCGAGACACCTCCCAGCCGATAAGCGGTCTTCGAAAGGCGTGCGAATCATGGCTGCTCCCAAAACACTTGTGCATTCTCGTCGCCGAACGTGCTGCGGTCGGAGTATCGCCGTCGGAGACGGCAACCCTGCGGCGACAGCGGGCTTTGCAAGTTACTGACCCACTGCTTTGTTCGAACGGAGCAATCGATCAGCTTGGGCGATTTCACTCAGTCACATCGGGCCGCATGGCGCAGAACAGACGACATGGCCACGGGAAACACATGCGTTTGCGCCGCGAACAAATGGAATGAGCACTGCATCAGTGCCCATCATGGAACAAATGGTAGCGCCCCGACAACCGGCATCCCTGACAGAGCCTGTGAAAAACCCTCTCTCCGACGACGAGCTTAGGCGCATCGATGCCTGGTGGCGCGCGGCGAACTACCTTTCGGTCGGCCAGATCTATCTTATGGACAATCCACTCCTTCGCGAGCCTTTGTGCCGAGAACATATCAAGCCGCGGCTGCTCGGCCACTGGGGTACAACTCCGGGCCTTAACTTCGTCTATGCTCATATGAATCGCGCCATCCGCCAGCACAATCTGAACGCGATCTACGTCTGCGGACCTGGACACGGCGGCCCCGGTGTTGTTGCCAACACGTGGCTCGAAGGCACCTATTCCGAGCTCTTTCCCGCGATTTCACAGAACGAAGTCGGGATGGGCCGTTTGTTCCGCCAGTTCTCATTCCCCGGTGGAATTCCAAGCCACGCGTCTCCGGAAACGCCAGGCTCGATCAACGAAGGCGGTGAATTGGGCTATTCCCTCCTCCATGCTTCCGGAGCGGTGTTCGACAATCCGGATCTTCTCGCCTGCTGCGTCGTCGGCGATAGCGAAGCCGAAACGGGGCCATGTGCGACGAGCTGGCACTCGAACCGCTTTCTGAACCC
>JASHSD010000989.1 GCA_030036985.1 Bryobacteraceae bacterium | reverse complement strand
TCTTCGAGGGATCCGGCGAGGTGGACTTCGGTGAGGTAGTCTGCGAAGAAGTTCCCGATGTAGAGGATGCGCCGGACTGGAGGTGTTCCTCGAGGTGGCTCTTTAATTCTGAGGCGCTCATCGCCTCGTGGCCGCATGTCAGGCATTCCAGTGGATTTTCTTTTTTCGCCGTCGGCATCTCGATCGCCGGTCCGGCTTCCCCCGGTCCGACTTCCCCGAGGATCTCAAAATGTTCGCCGCGCTCGATCTTCTGCTTGATGCCGTATATCTCGCTCGAGCCGACGTAATCGATCTGGCCGTTCGGCTTCACGATCTTGAATTGCCGCTTGTCTTTCATGTTTTTAGTATACGCTGCCGCATCCGACGCGCCAAGGGATCATCCTTCGGCGGCTTGAGGCGACCCTGTTTTTTCGCTTTTTCGATCTTCGCGGTGAGGCAGATATTCATCTGCCGTTCGAACTCCTCGTTGATCTCCTCCGTGACCTCTTTTTTGAGGATACCCTTGGCGACGAGCATCTTTATTTTCCGTTTCGCGTCCTCTGTCGACTTGCTCGATTTGAGGATCCGCTCCGCGGTCTCGAGGGATGCTTCGTTCACGACGTGGCGGATGAGCTTCTGCTTCATCACGTGCGTCACTTCGTAGAGGCACTGCGCGTTGATGGCATTCAGCTCGCGCGTCGTCTCGGGGTCGATGTTCGACCCCATATTATTTTTCGAGATGGTCTTCATTCGGTCGCGATACGGGTCCGCACGGAACCGCTCAGATATTCCTCGACTTTTTCCGGGTCGCCCGTCACGATGCGGGTGTTCTTCGGCGGCCGCTCGAAATGGCCCTTCGCGCGCGCGTATTCCGCCTGCCGGGCCTGCAGGTTCACCCGGTTGAATTCGTTGTTCGCTTTCACGATGTCGTTCTCGAGCTTGGCCGGAAGATTTTTGCCGGAGTTCATGTATTGCGTCCGCTGCGCCACGAGCACGCGGAGCTTTTGCCGGGCGTCTTTCGTCATCTGGAGGTAGAGCGTGCCGTCGGAGACGCCCATGAGCTTCCACTTCGGCTCGTATTGCGCGAACGGTCCCCAGGCGTCGCGCTCAGTGAACTCGAACACTTTGCCGTCCGGGCGCCTGAACCAGTAGAGCTTGCGGAACTTTTTCATAGTTGCGACGCGATGTCGTTCGCGGCCTTTACGATGTGCTCCGGAGAGTCCATGCGCTCGAGCGCGGAAAAAGGGATCGAGTGCTCGACGCTCTTGTCGCCGCGGGACGCCGTGATATCGAACCTCGAATCGCCGTCGTTTTTCTCGATCGCGATCTTCACGCTCGCCGCCACGGCCGCGTTCACTGCTTCCGTCATTTTTTGCTGCAATGCTTCCGTCGTGAGAAGCGATTTTTTGAAGTCTGCCATGTTGTTATAGTATCCCACACAACCAGTTTTTCCGATAGGGTCGCGGGAGATTTTGAGTTCGCTGCTCCCGCGGCCCTCCTCAAAATGCTGAGGGCCGCGCACAAGAATCTGGTACCAGTCATGACTATGCGCTCGTCAAGCTGTCGCTCACCGTGATGACGACACCGAACGGATCGCGGACAACGACAACGCCGAAGACGATGTCGGTCACGATGAGCAAGCCGAGGTTCTCAAGGAGATACTCGGACTGCACACGGACCGGGGCACCGCCCGGGGTCTGAATGCCGAAGCCGAAAGCGTTCTTATGTGCCAAGAGGTTGCGATAGCCGCCAAGGTTATCGACGACGTTCGTCGAAACATAGATCGGGATATTGTAGATCTCTCCGCGGAGTCCGTTCGAATGCGGTTTCCCGTTGATCGTGCCGGATTCTACGATGGAGCTATTGTCCCGACTGTTCAGCGAATACGCCTGATAATACTTGGTGATCGCCGCCGCCTGGTTCCAGAACACGTTCGGATGGAGGAAAAAGGCAAGGTTGCCGAATTCCGTGTCATCCAGGTTCTGGGATTCGATGTCGGAGATCGCCTGACGCGCTTCGTAGTCCTGGAACACCGCCGCCGAGTTCGTGATGAGGTTCGTCGCGAGCGAGCTCCAAAGGCCAAACAGGTTGGTCTCGAGCGCGTTCATCGTCGTCTTCCTCATTTGGTTCGCGTACTCAACGTTGAAGTTGAAGCTCTTCTGCAACTGCGCGATGTCCTTGTCGCCGGCCAAGGCCGCGACATAGTTATGCGTGTTGACAGCGAGCTGCACCTTCACCTGCGACGGGTCTTGGAGCGTGACCTGGGCGCCCTGCGTCGACTGCGTCTCTACGCTAAACGTGTTAGTGTAGAGGTTCGCAACGTCAAACAAAGAGCCGCCTTCCGTCGTCCATTCCGAGAGATCCAGGAAGAAATTGGATGCGACCGTTGAAGCAAACATCTGCTCCAGCACGATCGGCGTCCAAATCTCCGGGATACTCGCCGCGAGGTTGGTTGCGGTGAACTGGTTGGAAAAACTGGCCATATGAAATTGTCAAATGGAAGTTATTCTGCACCATCTTCCCCTCCTTTGCCCTGAACGCGCCGCTCAAAGGTCCGCCGAGAGTTCGCGACGACCGCATCGTACCGCTCCTTGCGATTCTTCGCCGTGCTTACGCCCGGGATTTCATCGTTCGAAGGTATCATGCCGTCCGCCACGGAACCGCTCGGAGGGGGCGTGTTATCCCGACCGCGGGTCTGCTTGCGCTGCGCTTCGAGTCCGGCTTTCACATAGGAAAGCTCGATGAATTCGGCAACCGGAATCTTGGCCTTCTTGGCTTCCTCAGCGACCTTATCGATCGCCGCGTCGTCCAAGCCCATATTTTCCAGTTTGCGATAGACCCGGTAAGGCACATCCTCAGCCGTGGAGGACTGAGGCGCTGCGCTGGCGCCGGTTTTGCCGGCATCCGCGCCGCCATTCGCACCATTCCCATCGTTCCGCTGCGGATCTTTGGTTTTTTCTTCCGCCTTTTTGAGGCGTGCGAAAACCTGCGTGTTCAGCTTACGCAAGGATTCCATATCCTTGGCATCGTTGTTTTGTTGGATGAGCTCATCGATGGTCGGCTCATTGCCGTTTTGAGAGTCGGCATTACTCTTGTTTTTGTCGTCTGCCATTTTAAGAGATGGATACTCAGTTTGAGATCTCTGTTCGACGAGAGATCCGCGGTTGGAGAGACCCGCGAACTCCAGCGATTGCTCGCTGGTCGAGGGGCAGCAGATGTGCCGCCTCGTGATCAGCGAACAATCAATTTTCAAACTACGAATTCTGACGGTTGCGCTTCGACTTGACGCGCTTGCCCGAACCCTGCGTGGTCGACGGCGCCTTATGGCCTATCGGAAACCCACCCCGGTTCGTGCGCGTCGCCTGCGCAGGACGACGCCGGCCGTTGCCGTTCGTCGTCGAAGGAGCGCGATGGCCCATGCCGTTCTGGCGGGAGCGGTCGGCCGTCTTGCCCTTCGTATGGACACCGGGCGGAAGCGTGCGGCGGTTGCCGCGCATGCGATTGAACGCTTTCCGCGCCTCTCTGCTGCCAGCTGTTTCCATGTTAGGCGAGTGTTCTTGGATTTAGGCGACCTTTTTTCATAATCCGTATTTTCTTGGATTTCTACGATTGCGCGGAGAAACTTTTTTATTCGAAAACTTTAATCCGACTCCCAGCTGCCTCTGGCGTCCAGGGGGATTTACTTTCATAGTACCGCGCCCCAACATGGGCGTCGAATTCGCGTTACCTTGTCCCGCATTTATTCCTACCCGGGAACCGCTCGTGTATCCAGCGGCACGTATCCTAATTTTAGGAGAGGGAGTCTGTGCCGCTTTCGATGGCGTGTTCTGCGGAGCCATCGGTCCGCTGCCCGGCGTGAAGTGCGAGTTCGCCACCTGGTTCGGCGGCAAGCCGAGGTTCGGATTATACCCCCTCGTCGATGGCTGGTCTGCGGTTGCTTTGCGTGGCATGGTAATTATTTTTTGCGTTTCATTTTATTAAATGCGACTTTGGCTTTCCGCGTCCCCGGGCTCATGCGGCTGTGCGGCTTCGCCCGCTGTTTCCGAACTTCGTTGATGCGCGTCGCATGGGGAACGCTATGGATCGGAGCGGTCGAGTTCGAGGAATGCTTCCGGAATGAATGATGGGCCTGGTTGATGCCCGTCCGGTCCAGCTTCGGCATCTTGTTCTGATGGCCGTCGTCCGCTCCTGCACTCGAAACGTTCGACGCCACCGAACCCTTGCTCGATCCTGCCATATCAGTATACTACTTCCTCCGCATTTTGTTGAACGCGGCCTTTGACTTCGCGATCGCCGGCGACATCGGCTTCGATCCTTCGGCGTTTCGCGCCATGGGATACTTCCGCTTCGTCTTCGATTTCACGACGCGGTACTCGCCGCGCGTGTTGGCGTTTCCTTTCGCCATGTTCTTGGGTTTCGTTTTCATTATTTTCGTTTGTGCATGCGA
>JASHSD010000988.1 GCA_030036985.1 Bryobacteraceae bacterium | reverse complement strand
GGATGCATCTGATCGTGCGTCCCACGATTCTGTGGATACTGATGGGAATCCTTCTGCTCACGTTTCGCACAGTTTGCTGGATGCGCTACCGGCCGTTCGCGTCGGCTACATTCGCGGACGCGCCGTATCTCAGCGTGATCATCCCCGCTTACAACGAGGGCAAAATGGTCCTGCAGGCGATTGAATCGGCGGCCACTGCGTACTATCCGACGGACCGGCTCGAGATCTTTGTCGTGGACGACGGCAGCACGGACGATACCTGGCGGTACATTTCCCGGGCCGCAGCCAGATTTCCCAGGCTGGTGAAGACCATTCGCTTTCCGAAGAATCGGGGCAAGCGCGCCGCACTGGCCGCTGGTTTCAGGCGCTGCCGCGGCTCAGTGGTGGTGACGATCGATTCGGACAGCGTGATCGAACCCGGCGCTCTGCTCGCCCTTGCGGGCCCGTTTGACGATCCGAAGGTGGGGGCGGTGGCGGGACGGGTCCTGGTTCTGAACCGGCGGGAAAGCGCGATTCCCCGCATGCTGCACGTACGTTTCATTCTCGCGTTCGATTTCCTGCGCGCGGCGGAGTCTTCCTACCGCAACGTGTTCTGCTGCCCCGGCGCGCTGACGGCTTTCAGAACGTCCGTCGTTTTGCCGGTGGTGGACCGCTGGGTAGAGCAGACGTTTTGGGGATCGCCCTGCACGATCGGAGAAGATCGCGCCATGACCAACCTGATTCTGGAGAGCGGATACGACAGCGTCTACCAGCGCACGGCGGCCGTACACACGATGGCGCCTTCCGGCTACCGCAAGCTGTGCCGTATGTTGATTCGCTGGGATCGCAGCTACGTGCGGGAAGAGTTCTGCTTTCTGCGCATCGTTTGGAAACGCCCGCTGAAAACGCGGCTGATCGCACTGTGCGACCGCGCGATCACCAACCTGCGGTATCCGGTTCACTACGCCAGTCTGTTCCTGGTTTTGTTTCTGATCTTCCACCATCCGGGGATGCTGTTCCGGTTCCTGCTCGGGGTGGGGCTGATGTCTTTGTACAACATGTTCTATTACCTGATCAGCGAGCGGTCGCTCGATTTCTGCTACGGCGTCGTCTATACCTATTTCGAGATGGCTACGCTGTTCTGGATCTTTCCTTATTCCCTGGTGACCGTGCGGGCACGGGGGTGGCTGACGCGGTGAAGCGTTCCGGGCACGATATGCCGCGCTTGCGCCTCGCAGCGCTCGGAAAGGCCTGCGACGCCCTCCGCCTCGACAGGTCATCGCGGCGGTGACAGAACTGAAGAGGTCAGCTCCGGCCCAACCTCATGAGCGCGCGTAGGCTCCCTCGGACAACGCCTTCATGACGCCCACGGTGAGATCAGTCATGATGGAAAACGCCGCGGTCCTCAGCCCCTCGTAGGTTTTTTCCTCGACGCCATCTCGCAGGGATCCGCGCAACGGGTGGAGTCGTGGCGCAGACGCTCGCGTCTGCCGCACCGGCACTCGTGCCGGTGCGGCTCCCTTGCGGTCATGGCTCGGAAGCCCATTCCGAGCCGCGCGCGCCAGCAAGCGGTTTTTCGCAAAAGGACTGGTTATTTGGCGACACGTCTTTTGTCCAGGATGCCTTGATTTATTCCGCGATGGCCGAGGCCAGTAATTGCGACCGGTTCCAGTGTCCACGGCGTCCCTGTTATCTGCCGGAATTTTAGTACTGGTACTGGCAGGGTGTGAGGCCTCTCTAATACATGTTAAAATCGAGTCTCCGAAAAAGTCGACTCCCGATGGAATGTCCACACTGCCATTCGAGCGATGTGATACGCAGCCGGCGAAAGTTCGCGGAGCGTTTCCTGCTGCCGGTTTTCCGGGCCAGTGTCATGCGGTGCCGCGATTGCAAGAAGCGGTTCTGGATCGGCGTGGAATGGGGTTCCGTGATTCTGGGGCTCCTCACCATGACGGTGACCGCCTGTCTGCTGGTGGGGGTTGTGCTGGCGCATCAGGCCAGCGTGGAAAAGGCGGCCGCCAAACCGGTCGTGGCAGCCGCGCGTCGATATCGTCGGGCCATGCCCAAATTGCCTCCGCTTTCAAGCATTCACCGGGCAGCGGACGATCCGGTGCTTGCCGACCCCCTTCCGTCGGAACGCGCGGCATCGCAAAAATAACCAGCTCTACCTGACGCAAATGGCCGTGACATAGCGGCCGTCGGCGCTCGGGATTTCACCCTTCAGCTTCAACCCGCCGTGATTTGTCAGCAGCCAGCGCAACGCTTCGCGCGAGAACCGGTAGCGGAAGTTCAGGAAGATCCGTTCGCCGCGTTCAACGTGAATTTCCTTGCCGCTCACCAGCATTGTCAGATCGCGCGAAGCCTGGAAACGGCGTGTCATCAAGTGCAGCCCCTCGTGCCGGTTGTCCGCGTTACCGGTGAATCTGAGTTCGCCGTCTTCGGGCGAAATCCCGGCGCCGGCCAGGGGCGCGAAAACGAACCGTCTGCGCATTTCGTCCGGCTCTTCGTCTCCGCCCGCGATTTGCGCGTCAAGAATCAGAATGTCGCCCGGGTGCAGACAGGACCCCACCTGCTTGATCAGGTCCAGCGGATCGAAGCCGCCGAGCGTGTTGCCGACCAGGAGGAATAAACGCGGCGCCTCGCTCACGTCGGCCGCGAGCAGGAGGTGAACCGGGCTCGATATGTCGGCCTTCAGGCCCAGCGCTTCGCAATCGTCGTCTTCGGCGCCGGCGCAGGCTGTCTCAAGAAGGGTCTGGCTGGCGTCGATAGGGAAGTACTTCACCTCGCGTCCGGCATCGCGCAGCGCCTTGAGCAGAATGCGGTCCTTCGATCCGTCTCCGGCGCCGAAGCTGATTACGGGAATACGGCCGACGAACCCTTTGGTCAGTTCGCCGGCATTGCCTGCCAGCGCATCCCAAGTCTGCCGCAAACTCTCATTTGCTTCGCAGGAGAATTCCTTCCAGGCGCGCACCGAAAGGGGCGTCCAATAAAAGAACTTCTCGGGCAGATCGCGGGCTTCCATCGCATCGGAAAACTCTTCGGCGATCTCCGCTTCCGTCAGCAGAACCTCAATGTTCATTAATCAACCAGCTTACCAGGCAGGCGGCTTCGTGATTATATACTTGACACCGACCAAAGCAGGAGGTGTACCCATGAAAAGCGTAGCGATGAAAAACCCGCTCTTAGTCTTGTCTTTTGCCGGCGCGATGTTTATTGCCGGGGCAACGCTCGCCGGCAACGCTCTGGGACAGCCGCCGGGGAAGAAAGCCAGACCCACGCCGGTTCGCGTGGTCACGATGGTCAGCGGGCTGTCGCATCCCTGGAGCCTCGCGTTCCTGCCCGATGGCGACATGCTGGTGACGGAGCGCGTGGGCAGACTGCACCTGATTCACTCGGGCGCGCTTGATCCGCAACCAATCTCCGGCGTCCCGGCGGTCCACGCGGTGCGTTTGTCGGGACTCATGGAAGTGCTGCCGCATCCGAATTTCGCCCAGAATCATCTGGTCTACCTTACTTACACAAAGGACGTGGCGGACAAACAGGTAGCCACCACGCTCGCGCGCGGAAGGCTCGAAGGACATCAACTGGTCGATGTGAAAGACCTGCTGATCTGCGACTCCTGGGCCGGCGATGGCGGTTCCGGCTCGCGTCTGGCATGGGGCAAGGACGGCATGCTTTACATGACCACCGGAGCGTCGAACGGCAACGCGGCGCAGGAACTCGGCAGTTTGCGCGGCAAGATCCTGCGTCTTCGCGACGACGGCACGCCGGCGCCCGGAAATCCGTTCGAAGGCAAGCCCGGCTACAAAGCGGAAATCTATTCGATGGGCCATCGCAATTCGCTCGGCCTCGCGTTCAATCCGGTGACCGGCGACCTCTGGAATAACGAGAACGGTCCTTACGGTGGCGATGAAATCAATGTGATCAAGCCCGGCGGCAACTACGGCTGGCCACTGGTGAGTTTCGGCCGCGAGTATACCGGTCCGAAGCTCCCGAACTCGGCTCCCGGTATGATCGGACCGATTGTTTTCTGGGCGCCCTCGATAGCGCCTTCTGGTATGGCTTTCTACACCGGAGACCTTTTCCCCGGGTGGAAGAACAACGTCCTTGTGGGCGCGCTGCTGGGTGGCGCGGTGCAGGGCGTCGGCCATCTGGAGCGGATCATTTTCGACCAGAACTGGGATGAAGTCGGCCGCCAGTCGTTGCTCACGGACCTGAAGCAGCGTATCCGCGATGTTCGCGAAGGCCCCGATGGTCTGGTTTACGTGCTGACCGACGAAGACAACGGCGCGCTGCTGCGCATCGAACCGGCGCACTAAAACCACTCCTTACGGTCGTGGCTCAGAAGCCCGTTCCGAGCCGCGCGCGTAAGCAAGCGGTTATTCGGTGACACGGAGTCGTGGCGCAGACGCTCGCGTCTGCCGCACCGGCACTCGTGCCGGTGCTTTTGGGCTCGAGTATGTGAGAAACCCGCGCTGAAACGACCCCCTCACGGTCGTGGCTCAGAAGGGCGTTGATATACTTGAAACAACCATGGTAGGATCAAACGATGCCATATTTGGTAAGCTACGATCTCCACGGTCTGGGCCGTGATTATTCAAAGCTCAAAAGGAAATTGCGAGAAATTGAAGGAACAGAGCTTCTGGATTCCGTGTGGGTGCTACCGGACAAACACGACTCCGACTCCTTAGTCAGCATCCTTACGCCGTATTTGTTACCACGAATAGCGCACCTGATGAGAACGACAGATTACTGATTGTTCACGTTGGTGTCACGGCCGATTGCCTCAATCTCTTCTGTGATGACCGCAAAGCGAAGACCTTGCTTGGCTGCTTCTAGCATTTTATTCATTCCGGCTTTCAGTAAAGATATGGTAGCGCTTCGCTCTTCAGGTGTTTGTTCGATCCGCATGGCGTGTCCTCCCACGGGTCACGACGATATTTAGCTTGACACCGCCGCCGATCCGATCCACGCTGAATGCAGGTATGTCCCGCCAGAAGATGATGCCACCGTCGCAGTTGACGGGCGAATCGGAAAACGACCGGTTCAAACGGTTCGCAAAAGCGATTCTTGCAGTTCCGAAATCGACGCTCCCCGCTGAGACCCGTGAAGCCCACATGAAATCAACCCTAAAGGGAGCGTTTCGAGACTCCAATGAACCTGAACTGCACCCGGAGAAGGTTATCGGACGTAGTAAGTCCGTCACGACCCGACGGAAACTGGCGAAGCGAAAGATCGATCCGCACCAGTAGCGTCTTTATTCTGAGCTATTGCGCTTGCCTCTGTTGCATTCAAAGCAGAGAGTTTGAAGATTATCGAGGTCATCGGAGCCACCTTCGGAAAATGGAATTCTATGATCGACCTCCAGTTCCAGCCCTGATCTGCGGCAAATACAACACCTATATCGATCCCGTTTGAAAACGAAAAACCGCTTCCGCACTGAAAGGGTTTTTCGGCCTTCAGATTTAATTGCGGGTGGTAGCGTAGATTCGGGTATATCTTCGCCTCCGGCGCTCATTGACAATGACTCTCAGGCAGCACGGAGCGCATTGTTCCAAGTCCCGAATCTCCGAACAAAGGTATCGCCTGAGACCGGGAAGCCGAAATCCCGCAATTCTGTGCGGTACGGACTTCTTCCGAATCTCTCAAGCGTTTGCGTCCATAGATCAATCAGAATCGAGTGCAGTTCTTCGTCGGTCGCCTTCATGAACCGAGTGGGAATCAGGTCTGATTGTTGGAGAGCCTGTCGGAGCGAACCGAAACGCTTGATTACCAGCCCCGAGCTTATCCGCCCGTGAGCATCAATCTCTTTCCGAGACAGGGTGGCCTTTCCAAGCGTCTTGGCGACTCGCCGCAATTCCTCTAAGACGGTTTCTCGGTCATACGAGTCAACGAAGTCAACCTCAAGCGGCATGATTCGCCTTCCCGGTCACTTCCTTGTACGTGAGCCGTTTGTCAGCGCAACCTCGAACCACGGATCTAAAACGACCGCCATCGCCGTGTTCATCCTTCCTTTCGTTGTACCTAAAGCTCTGCTCGTCAAGATAACGAAACAGATGAAATGGCTCGACGGAGACATAGGTTCCCTTGAGCGTCCGCTTCAGAAGGCTCCAGAAGTTCTCCACCCCGTTCGTATGGACATGGCCTTTCACGTATTCGACGGCATGATCTACGACCTGATGAAGGTAATCGGGATTCAATCCCTCGTATGACTTCAGAGCGTCAGTGAAGACTTCAGCACCCGGTTCCACATGCTGCCGAACGATGTCCTGTAACACCTTCCTCTTCGTGCCTGAAACGATCTTAGTTCTCACTTTGCCGGGGCGCTCCAGAATGCCCACGACGGCGGTCTTGTCTTTGCCGCCGGTTCCAGTGATCTTTCGTTCTCGAACGTGCTTGTGCATATTCCGAGCCTTACCACCGATATAGGTTTCGTCTACCTCAACCTGTCCAGTAACCTTTTCGAACGTGCCGGTTTGCATCGCCAGCCGAATTCGCTGGAGCATAAACCATGCGGTTTTCTGTGTCACGCCCAGACCACGATGCAGTTCCCATGAACTGATTCCGTTCTTGTCATTGGCGATCATCCACATGGCCGTCAGCCACTTGTCAAAACCGATTGGAGAATCTTCGCAAACGGTTCCTACCTTCGGAGAGAACTGCTTGCGGCACGCCTTGCACTTCCAGATGCGCCGTGACGGAGCGTAGTAGTTTTCTTCCGATTCGCAATAAGGACAGGTGACGCCATCGGGCCAGCGCAGTTCCGAGAATGCTTTCGTAGCGATGTCCAAATCCGAGTAGTACCGGATGGCTTCCAGCAACGTCGTCGGCTCGTTCTGGACGGGTTCTGTACTGGCGCTCCCTTCCACTACTCCAGTTTAGCGGTAAACCGTGGTTGTGTCAAGTATATCAACGCCCTCAGAAGCCCCATTCCGAGCCGCGCGCGTAAGCAAGCGGTTTTTCGCAAACAGATTGGTTATCGTATGACACGCCCTAACCCTCCCCGGTATACTGAGAAAGCTTCAGCTGCACGCAGGCGCAGTATTGGGAAGCCGGTGAAAATCCGGCACGGCCCCAGCCACTGTAAGCGCCGAGGATTCGCTTGAGATGCCACTGTCCCTCGCGGGATGGGAAGGCGAGCGGCTTCCGATGACGCGCAAGTCAGGAGACCGGCCCGCGTGATTCCGGGGATAAGCTCCGGAACCAAGGTTGAGGCGGAAAGGTCGGCAGCTCAGGGCTGCCCGATTCATGAGACCGCATACACCATTCACGTTAATGGCGGCGGCGCTATTTGCGTCTTCGCTATACTCCGCAGAGATTAAGGGCACCGTGGTGGACCCCACGCAAAAGCCCATTTCAGGCGCGGCCGTCGCGGCCTTCAACAACGCCGGCGTGATCGTCCGGCAGATTACGGACGATCAGGGCCGCTTCGATTTCAACGTTTCGCCGTTGTTCGATAATTACCAGCTGCGCGTGACCGCGCCGGGATTTCAGATGGTCACGGTCGCGGCGGCGGCGGCTTATATTCAGCTCGCGATCGCGCCGCAGACAGAATCCGTCAATGTCGCCGGCTCGGCGATCGACGTTCCCACCGATCAGCAGGGCACAAGCGCCAGCGTGGTCACCAGCGACGAACTGCGCATGCGCAACGAAGCGCAGGCCCTGGACATCATGCGCGAACTCCCCGGCATGGTCTTCGCGCAGGACGGCGCGCGCGGCAGCCTGGCCGATCTGTTCGTGCGCGGCGGCAGCTCCAATTACAATCTGGTCCTGCTCAACGGAATTCCCATCAACAGCTTCTATTACGGCGGACTCTTCGATTTTTCGCAGGTCCCGTCGGATTTCATTTCAGAGATCGATGTATCGCGCGGTCCGCAATCAGCGATCTACGGATCTTATGCGATCGCGAGCGTGGTGAACTTTGTCACGCGCTCTCCCGAGAACGGCCCTTCGCTCGATGTCGTGGCCGAAGGGGGCACGCACGATGAGAACCGCTTCGCGGTCAGCGGCTCGATTTTGGAGCACGGCTGGGGATTCGCCGGGTCCGGTTCGAGTCTGCTGACGAACGGCCCGGTACCCAATTCCGACTATCGTAACGACAACATCTTTCTTTCCGGCGAGCACCGCTGGTACACGCAGAACCTGTTCCTGTTCGGCAATTTCAATTCGAACAATGTGGGCGAACCGGGTCCGTATGGTTCGGATCCGCTGGGCCTCTATCCCGGCCTCGATCTCGTCAGCCGCAGCAAGAACAATACGCCGACGGCGGGCGCGCATTATCAGGACGATTTTACGGATAATGTGCGGCTCGATCTGATTGCCGGGTTTGCTCTGAACAACAGCTTTTATATCAGCCCGTATGGGGACAGTTTTAACAAAGACATCCGCGCCTACGGCGACGCGCGCGGAACGTGGCGGGTTTTTTCCTTCTGGACGCTGGCGGGAGGCGTGGCGCTGGACCGCGAAGAGATGCGGAACACCTACGTCACAGACACCAGCGGAGCCGGCTTCCTGCTGCGCCGCGACAACGAGGGCATCTACCTCGACAACCATTTCGCGTTTCTAAAGAAGCTTTTTTTCAACGTGGGGTTGCGCGAAGAGCTTTACCAAACCAGCCCCGTTCCCGGCGATGCGGATGGCGATCCGCCGCGGCCCTACTTTCCGGCGACCGATTATTCGCGGCTGAATCCGAGGATTTCGGGCGTGTATCTGCTGCAGACGAACCTGCGGCTGCACGCTTCTTTCGGCACCGGCATTCGTCCTCCCGGCGGGTCCGATATCGCCTTCACCAATAACCCGAACCTCCTGCCGGAGCGCACCGAGAGCTACGACGTCGGCATTGCGCGGACATTCCTCAACAACCAGTTGTCGCTCGATGTCACGTACTTCCACAACGACTATCGCGACCTGATTATTTCGCTCGGCGGCTCTCTGAACACGCTGTCGCAGTTCACTTCCGCGAATCTGGCGAAAGCGAATGCGGAAGGCGTGGAGGCGACGGCGAAGTACCGTCCGGCCGAGTGGGTTTCAATCAGCGGCAATTACATGTGGCTGGAGACGGAAGCGCTCGATCTTGGCGATGGCCTGGTGCAGCAGTACTTCTATCCCGGCCAGCCGCTGCTGCGCGAGCCGAAGCAGTCCGGTTCGCTGATGTCGACCTTCCATCTGGGATCGAAGACGGACGTGAACCTGCTGGGTTATTTCCGCGGGCGCGATCTCGACGTTGAGCCGAACTACGGCGCCGAAGCGGGGCTTTTCTGGGATGCCGGATACGTCAACGTCGGCATAAACGTAAACTACCGGCTGCGTAAGAATCTCACCGTGTACGGAAATCTCCGCAACGCGCTCGACCGGCATTACGAAGAGATTTTCGGCTACCCGGCGCCCTATCTCAACGTGGTCGCGGGCGTGAAGTGGAGTCTGGCGAGGGCGAGATAATATGAGCGTGGCCGAAGCCTTCGACAAACCGCGAGTGGCCATCAACCGCGTCTATACGCGTCGCGGCGACGCCGGCCAGACCAGCCTCGCGGGCGGACAGCGGCTTCCGAAGAACCATCTTCGGATCGAAGCCTACGGGACGGTCGACGAATTGAACAGCTTCATCGGGCTCGCGCGTGAATCGGCGCGCGAGCTGCCGGAACTGCATCGCATCCTCGGCCGGGTGCAGCACGAGCTTTTCAATCTCGGTTCGATCCTCGCCACTATGCCCGAGGACGCGCATCCGAAACAGGCGCGCATCACTGCCGCCGACACCGAACAACTGGAACGAGAGATCGACCGGATGAACGAAGGGCTGCCGCCGCTGCGGTCGTTCGTGCTGCCCGGCGGTTCGCGGCTCAACGCGGAACTGCATATTTGCCGGACCGTATGTCGGCGCGCCGAACGCGTCTGCGTCGCGCTGGCCGCCGAGGCCGAGGTGGACGAAACGAACTTAAAATACCTCAACCGCCTGAGCGACGCGCTCTTCGTCTGGAGCCGTTGGGCCAGCCATCAACTTGGCGCGCCCGAGATATTGTGGGAGCCAAATAAAGCCGCGGGAGCGCTAACATAGTAGGGCAGGTTGATAACCTGCGGCGGATTGGCAATCCGCCTGGCCGGTTCAGCGATATTGCAGAGGAGAGTTATGCAGAGTCAATCGAAGCCGCTTGCATTCGGACTCACCATTCTCAGTGCGCTGGGACGTCTGCTCCCGCACGCGCCCAACGTCACGCCTCTCGGCGGATCCTGCCTTTTCGCCGGATCGCGGCTTTCGGGATTCTGTGCATACCTGCTCCCGCTGGCTGTGATGATCGCGACCGATCCGATTGTCGGACACGCGGGCGGGGCCAGCGGCGGTTACACATGGGAATCGCCGGTGATCTATGCGTGCTTCCTGATCAACGTCCTTATCGGCCGGCGCATGCTGCGTAACGTTACTCCCATGCGCGTGGGTGTCGCGGCCTTTCTCTGCAGCCTGCAGTTCTTCGTGTTGACGAACCTCGCGGTGTGGGTCGGGGCGGTCGCGACGCACAACCCGATTTACGCCGCCAATCTCGCCGGACTCACGGCCTGTTACGTCGAGGCAATCCCGTTCTGGGGCCGCACGCTGGCGGGCGATCTGCTGTTCTCGGGCGCTCTGTTCGGACTGTATGAACTGCTCGCCCGCCGCGCCGCATCCGGCAAAGAACCCGTCACGGTTTGAAGCGCCGCATTGTTTCGCTCCTTTCGAGCGCCACGGAAATCGTCGATGCTTTGGGCGCGCTCCATCTCCTGGTCGGGCGCTCGCATGAATGCGACTATCCGCCTTCAGTGCGCGCTTTGCCGGTCTGCACCAGGCCGCTGATCGACGTGAACGCGGACAGCCGCGGGATCGACCAGCAGGTCAAGAATTCCGCACGCACCGCGCTCTCGATTTACGAAGTCTTCGACGACGTTTTGGAGCGCCTGCAGCCGACCCACATCATTACCCAGGTGCAGTGCGAGGTCTGCGCGGTCAGCCTGCGCGACGTGGAGCGCTCGATCGCTTCGCGCCTGGCGAGTGCGCCTGAGTTGGTTGCCCTGAATCCGGCATCGCTGGGCGATATTTGGGACGATTTCCGAAGGGTCGGAGCGGCGGTCGGCGTCGATCCCGAATCCACAATCGGTCGGCTTCAGACGCGTATGGCGCCATGCCGTCCCGCGCGCCGGCCGACTGTGGCGTGCATCGAATGGATCGAGCCGCTGATGGCCGCGGGCAACTGGACTCCCGAGTTGATCGATCTGGCCGGGGGCATCGATGTCTTCGGTACGCCGGGCGTGCATTCGCCATGGATCACTTGGGACGACCTTTTGGATCGCGACCCCGAAATCATCATCGTGGCGCCGTGCGGTTTCGACCTCGCCCGCACGCTCGCGGAAATGCATTGGCTCGCCGACCGGCCCGAATTCGGGCGTCTGCAAGCCGTCCAAGCGGACCAGGTGTTCGTCGCGGACGGCAATCAATTCTTCAACCGGCCGGGTCCGCGCGTGGCCGAGACTTTGGAAATCATCCGCAACATAACGTCAGGGAACCGTTGCGGGGGCGAGGGGTGGGCCGTATACTCAAGGAAACGCGATCTCGCATATGGCGGGCAACATTGACGAGATGGAATCGCGCATCGGCGCCATTGAGGCGCGTTTGCTGGCCGAGATGGACCGGCGAATCGAGCAGGCAATCCATGCCGCGCTCAGGAAGGTCGATCGCGCGGTTGAGGAGCGAATTGTCGATCGCCTTGAAACGCTCGAAAAGGCGATGCTGCATCAGTCGAGCGCCGTCACCACGCTGCGGCAGCGCGTGGAGCGATTGTTCGAGCGCGCGGCCGCCGGGCCTGATACCGAAGCGCCCAAACGTCAGCCGGAAATCCCCGAGCCGCGGTTCGAACCCGGATTCCGTCCGCAGATTTTGAAAGAAGAAGGCAAGGACCCGACCAAGCGGCGCCGAGTCCCCCTGACGAAGCTGTAAAACGCGAGAATCCGCAGGAACGCTCCCTCGCGGTCGCGGCTCCGAAACCCGCACCCATTTCCGAGCCGCGACCGCGAGGGAGCGCAAAGGGCGCTGTCCCGCGCCGCAATACAGCGGAGGAACTCGTTATTCGTGCGGCGCGGACGCGACCCGTTTTGCGCGTGTTCCTCAGAAGCGGTTGTGCCGGTCCCGTTACGCCTTTGAGGTCGCCGCCGGAGCACTGGCTTCCGAAAGTTTGGCCAACGCGCCCGCCTCCAGCTTCAACTCGGTTGCCTTGACCAGATCCGCCAACTGTTTCTCGTTCGTGGCGCTGGCAATGGGCGCGGTGATGTTCGGCTGCGCGATCAGCCATGCCAGCGCCACGGCGGCCGGAGTCGATTCGTAGTCGCGCGCGACCTCATCCAGCGCCGCCAGCACGGCGAATCCGCGATCGTTCAGATATTTTCCAACCATCGCGCCGCGCGCCTTATCCTTCGTATCGGCTTCGCTGCGATACTTGCCGGTCAGAAAGCCGCTGGCCAGCGCGAAATACGGAATGACTCCGAGACGATACTCGGCAACCACGGGCGCGAGATCCGATTCGTAATTCGCCCGGTCCATCAGGTTGTAATGCGGCTGCAGCGTCTGGTACGCGGGGAGGTTGTTGACTTTGCTTATTTCCATCGCCTCGCGCAAGCGCGCCCCGCTGTAATTCGACGCGCCGATGCAGCGCACCTTGCCCCGTTGCTTCAATTGGGAGAAGGCCGCGAACGTATCTTCGAGACGCGTCTTATCATCGTCGCGATGGGACTGGTAAAGATCGATGTAATCCGTTTGCAGCCGTTTCAGAGATGCTTCGACGGCCTTCTCGATGTACCCCGGCGCCAGTCCCTGCCTGCCGTCGCCCATGTCCATCCCGACTTTTGTGGCGAGCACTACCTTGTCGCGCTTGCCGCTGCGGGCGAACCATTTGCCGAGAATGGTTTCCGACTCGCCGCCCACGTGTCCTGGAATCCAGCGCGAATAAACATCGGCGGTATCGATGAAATTCAAACCCGCATCGAAAGCCGCGTCCAGCAACCGGAAGGAATCGTTCTCGTTGACCGTCCATCCAAAGACGTTCCCGCCCAGCATCAGCACCGGGACATCGATGACGGTTTTGCCCAGTTTGCGTTTCTGCATGATCGTTTCAGCTCCAAAGTATCTTCTACTCGAAAAAATGCGGGACGAAGCGGCTGAGATTGTCGGTGACCGCTCCGTCCGATTCACGAATGCCGATCCCCGCCGGGCCCTGATCCGTTATATACCAGCTTCCCAACACCGGTCTCATGCCGTCAAAGCATGACTCCGGCGCCAGCGCCTGGTAAACGTATCCTTCCGCCCCGTATGGCCCCGGAACGGAAAACTCGCCCGCGCGCGTATGCATCGTGATATTCCCGCCTTCGCGGGAGAGCAGCGGCTTCCGCACGAATTCCGTCATGCCATGTGGCCCGTCGAGATGCGTCTCCAACAGATTCGGGTGTCCGGGAAACAACTCCCAGAGCACGGCGAGCAGGGCTTTGTTGGACCAGATCATTTTCCAGATCGGTTCAATCCAGACCGTCTTCGGGCACGTTTCGAGCAGCGGCCCGGAGAAATCCCTGAGCAGCCACTCCCATGGATAGAGCGAAAAAATACCGGCGATTTTCCGTTCCTTGAGATCGCGAAACTCGCGCGCATGCGCGTTCCATCCGGCCTGTTTGATAAGCAGCGCGGCCGTGTGGATTCCGGCTTGTTCGGCCGTATCGCGGAGATAAGTGATCGTGGTCATGTCTTCCGCATCGTCCATCGACGTGAAGTGCAGCAGAGCGAAGTCCCCGCGATTGGTCTTTAACCAGACCCCGATATCGCGCCATTGCGCGATGAGCTTATCGTGGATGGAATTGAACTGGTCGGCGCCCGGCATCGATTCCGTTTGCCAATACCACTGGACTACCGAAGCCTCGAGCAGCGCCGTCGGCGTGTTGGCGTTGTATTCGAGAAGCTTCGGAGGGAATTCTCCGTTGTACATCAGATCGAAGCGTCCATAGATGGAAGGCGGCTCCCGTTCCCATGCCTCCCGAATGAACGGACGCGCCGCGGCCGGAATGTGGAAGTCGCCGAAGCGGTTGTTATCGATGACGAACTGGCCCGCCTTCAGGCAAAGTTGCTGGAGTTCTTCCGTGGCCGCTTCGAGTTCGTCGACTTCCTTCGCGCTGAAGCGATAGCAGGCGGACTCGTCCCAATAAGGATTTCCGTTCGGGGTATGGTAATGAAGTCCGAGGCGCTCGACCTCCGCCTGCCAGTTCGGACGCGGATTCACCCGCAGGCGCTTCATTATTCGCCAGCGCCTTCGCCCCCGCCACCCGCGTGCGCCGCGTCGCCGGCCGCGCCGAAGACCCCCTGCTCGGTTCCGGATACGGCTTGGACATTGTAGCCCAGCGGGTCATGAGCGAAACCGCCGATCGGGTGCCAGTAGTATCCATGCGATCCTGTATCGCAGTTTTTGTCGTCAACGACGTAGCCGTGCTCGTCGACGCATTCTCTATGCCCGCAACTGTTGAGTGCGGCGAGGCCGGCGCCGGTCAGCAGCACCAGCTGAATCGAGGTGGATTTTTTCACAAAGCCCGCGGTAAAAGTTTACCGCGCTTGGGCGGCCATCAGTTTCTTGATGAGCGCGGCGGTGCTCTCATGCACATCGCCTGTGGAATTATCGAAGCCGAGGCCGCCTTCGTGACCAAGCGCCGCATCCAGCGGCGTCAGGCCTTTCTTGTCCTTCACGTCGAGTTTGGCGCCATGGTCCGCGAGATACTGGACAATCTGGTCCCAGCCCTTCTGCGCCGCGCCATGCAGCGCGGTCTGGCCCTTGCTATCGACGGCATTGATATCGCCGCCCGCCTTCAGCAGCAGGTCGATGGAATCGATGGCTTCCTTTTCCGTCTTCTTGCGGCCAACGCCATCCGACTCGTTCGTGCCAAGGCCCGCGGCGGCCATGATGGGATTAATGCCGTTGCGCGTGGTGAGCTTGGCGTCGGCGCCTTTTTCCAGCAGCAGCGCGATCACGGTCGTGTCGCCGGCTTTCGCCGCGCGGACCAACGGCGTGGTTCCGGTGGTAAGCATGGTGTCGTTGCCGCGATCGACCTTGGTCCGATAAGGTATCTGCGACTTCAGCTGCATGTTCACTTCGCCGCCATGCGCCAGGACCGCCTTCACCAGTTCGAGGCTGGTGGATTCGTTGGGAGATTCATCCGGCGATGGCCGGTTCGAATACGGCATCGTGTGCGCGTCAACCGCGGCGTAAAGGGCGGCGCGGCCGGTCTTATCGACGAGGTTCGGATCGGCGCCCTTGTCCAGCAGGAAGCGCGCGACATCGTAATGGCCGTTGATGATCGAATTCACGATCGGCGTGATGCCGTCGGGATCGGGGAAGTTCAGGTTCGCGCCCGCATTGGCGAGGACTGGCAGGCACGCCACGCAGTTCTCTCGCGCCGCGAACATCAGGGCCGTGAATCCGCCCGGCGGCAGCCATTTGTCGCGAGGCTCGGCGGTGACCTGGCGTTCCCACTTCACGACGGTGGAGACGGCGTTGACATCGGCTCCGTGCGCGAGCAGTTCCTTCAGCATGGCCGCATGCCCTTGGGCGGCGGCCCACATAAGCGCCGTCTCACCATGCCAGTTCTCGCGGGCATCCACCTTCGCGCCATGGTCGAGCAGAACTTTGGCCGCGTCCACGGCGCCGGTGCGTGCGACAGTCATCAGCGGCGTTTCGCCATCGGTGCCGGCGGCGTTGGGATCGGCCCCGGCCTTGATCAGCCTTTCGATCATGGGCGCGTCGCCGTTGACGCAGGCGAGCGAAAGCGGCGTGACGCCGCAGCAGTTCACGGCTTTCACATTGGCGCCCGCGCGAATCAGGCGGTCGGCCATATCCGCATCGCCTTCGCGCACGGCCCAATCGAGGGCCGTGGTGCCGTCGGGATCGGCGATATTGACATCGACCTTCTGCTGAAGTAGTGCCAGCGCGGTGACGCGGTCGCCGGATTTGATGGCGTCCACCAGACGGGACCCGGGAGTGGCACCGATTTCGGCGGCGAAGGCGGCAGCCGCGCACAACAACACGCCCGCTACGAGACGTTCGATTCGCATAAGCGCCGGCCTTAGAGGTTTTCCAGAATGCCGGTGCTGTCGCCGAGGCTGTCCATCTGAATGCCGGACTTGTTCAGCAGCGTCAGCAGGAAGTTCGTCATCGGCGTGTGGTCGGGATACTTCAGATGCCGCCCGCCTTTGAGTTGGCTACCACCGCCGCCGGCCACGAGCGTGGGCAGCGGGAAGTGGTTATGCAGGTTGCTGTTGCTCATGTTGCTGCCGTAGACGATCATGGAATGATCGAGCAGCGAGCCGTCGCCATCCGGCGTGGTCTTCATGGTGTTCAGGAACTTGGCGAACTGGTCGATGTGATACGTCTGGATCTTCACCAGCTTCTCGATCTTCTCGGGCCGGTTCTGATGGTGAGACGTGGCGTGATGGCCGTCCGGCACGCCAACCTGCGGATAAGTGCGATTGCTCTCTTCGCGCGCCACCATGAAAGTGAAAACGCGGGTGATGTTGGCGCGATACGCCAGCGCCATCATGTCGTACATCAGGTGCAGGTGCTCTTCGTATGAGTATGGGATGCCGACCGGCTCTTCCGGCAGGGCGATGTTCGCGCTGCTGTGCGAAGCCGAATTCTTGATACGGCGCTCAATTTCGCGGACGCTTTCGAGATAGTCGCTGACCTGTGAGCGATCGTGCGCGCTCAGGTTCTTCTGCAGACTGTTGGTTTCCTGAACCACCGCGTCAAGAATACTGCGGTCTTCATCGAGCAGCGCGGCGCGTTCCGCGGGCGAACTGCCTGTGCCGAACAAACGCTCGAAAACCTTGCGCGGATTGATCTCCATCGGCATCGGCGTGGTGTGCGTACGCCAGGAGAGCGTGTTCATGTAGATGCAGCCGTAGTCGCGGTCGCAGGCGCCGAGCAGGCCGGAGTGATCTTCGGTGGCCAGTTCGACCGACGGCAGCTGCGTGTCCTGGCCGAAATGCTGGGCGGCGATCTGGTCGGCGGTCACGCCCGCGTAGGCGTCAACGCCCTGCGTCGGTTTTGGGCGAACGCCGCTGAGCCATGTCGTCGGGCTCAGGGAGTGGACGGCCGTGGTATCGGCCGCATGGTGGCCGAAGCCGCTGACGATATTCAGCCGGTCGCGGAACGGTTCGAGAGATTCGAGAATGGGAGGCATCTCGAAGCCGGAACCCTCGGTGGCGGGGGTCCACTTGTTCATGATCGCGCCGTGCGGCACGTAGACGAAGCCCAGACGCTGCGTTCCCGCGGCGGCGGTTTTACTCAGCGGCGTCTGCGCCGGAAGCATCGAATCCAGCAACGGCAGCGACACTGCAACACCCATGCCCCGCAACAGCGTCCGGCGCGACAGGTGTTTCTTCGTAAGGAACATTACTTCTGGACCCTCCTTGTAGAGGTTTTTTAATCGTACCTATAATATTACGACTGCCGACGGCCAAATGTAACCCTTGGCGAGCCAGCGGAAGGATTACTTTGCCAGCGGCGACTTCCCCGCCGCCGTGTACAGTTCGGCCATCGTCACTTTGCGGCCATCGTTCGGAAGGTGAATCGGGATGATTCGATCCACATCGAGATGCAGCCGCTCGATGTTGGCCAGCAGATTCGTGTGATACGGATTGATCTGCGCGGGCGTGGGCGCGTTCGCCGCGCCGACATTGAACTCGTCGGCTTCGATCAGCACTTTCTGCTTCGGCAGATACGCGATCAGCATGTTGTTGCTGTGCGTGCTGCCGTCAACGTGATACAGCTCGATGGTGTGTTGGCCGTCGGTCATGATTTTCTTTTCGCCCGCTGTCTCGATCTTCACCTTCGGCTGCGGGTTCATCTGCGACAGCTTGTCCGGAACCAGCGTGTGCGGGTTTTTGAAAATCTTTTCGTAGTACGCCTTGTTCGTCTGATACGTGACGATGGTGGCGCCCTCGGCCACGAACGCCCGCAATCCGCCGGCATGGTCGAAGTGGGTGTGGGTGTTGATGACGTAGCGGATCGGTTTGTTCGGCGTCAGACGTTTGGCTTCGGCGATGATCTGCTCGGCGCGCATATCGTTTGACGGGCCTTCGATCACCACGATGTAATCCTTGAAATCGGAAACGACTGCGGCATAGCCGCCGGTGATAAGCCAGAAACCGCCGCCGAGATCTTCGGAAATCGGCCCTTCCGGAGCGCCGCGTCCCCGACCAGGTCCGCCGCGTCCGCCTCTGCCGCGGCCCGGGGGCGGCGTCAGATCCACCGGCGCGTTCGTTTTCACGTCCGCCACGTTCAACTCGAAGAAAACCGGACCGCCCTGATGCTGCACGATGTGGGTCGGGAATTTCACTCCGCCGAAGTCTTTCCAATCGGTGTAGACCGCGTCCCAAACCACGTCGCCCAAGACGTTGTTGTCGATCATGGTCTCGACTTTATCCACATAACCCATGTCGTTGATGTAACCGGTGACAGCGGCTTTGTTTTCGCCGGGGAAGGAAACCACGGTGTATTTCTTACCCTTGATCTTCTCCTCTTTGACGGTCGCGTTCTTCTCCAGCGCAACTTTCAGAAAGCCTTCCGGCAGCAGAATGTATTCGAGCTGGGTGTTCCACGGCGCGGTGGGTCCAGCCATGGTGACCTGATTCTGATTCTGATCGGCGATCGGCCCCGCGCCGCAACCGCCGCGGCCCGGATTTTCGCCTTCGCCGCGAACCCGCTGCAGCCGCCAGCCGCGCGCATCGAGATCGATCGAGCGGACGTAGTTCTTGTTTGAGAATTTCCGCCAATTCGGAGAGTAGGGATCATAGGGCTGCCCCACGCAGCCGTCCCAGCCTTCGCCGGAGATGGCGATGGTCTTCACGTCCGTCGCGCCCATCGCTTTCAGCGAATTATCGACGACGGTTTTGAGATCCGGCGGCTGCGCCCACAACGAAACGGCGCCGGCCGCGAGAAGCGCGGCGGCGATAGCGTTTCTGAACATGTCGGCTCCGATCGGTGACATTTTATACCAGCTCACGGCGGCGTCAAAGCGTTCGCTGTGGCCGGGGATATCTCATTGATTCCCGATGCGATGGCGCCATTCGAAAATTCGAACCCATTTGGGGGGTCCAGTCGGCGGGCGCCCCCAGCTTCGGTTCCCGGATATGAATTTTGCCAAACGAAGCCAATTTGGACCTATTCGGTTTCTTTTCATGGGGTTGGCTGGGTGCAGCCGGCAGCGGCCGAGAATTTCTTTTGCATTGGAGTCGGCTCGATGGTAGCAGGCGGAATTGGGGGATTCGCGGCGGGGTGGGCGCAGGCTGTTGATTTGGTTGAGACGGAGGGATGTTACCAAGGAGCTACCGTGGCGCACGCACGAGTGCGCGCCGCGTCCAGACTCTTCGGGACGTATGCTTCGCCCTACCACAAGTGCCGCATGTGTGACGCGACTAAAGTCGCGTGTCCAAAATGCGGTCGATTGGTGCGTATCAGGCGTCTTTCCAGACCCGGCGCGCGGTGTCGGCCACGAGTTTCAACTTGGCCCACTGGTCGTCTTCCGTGAGTAAGTTGCCTTCCAGAACCGACGCGAAACCGCACTGCGGACTCAGCGATAAGCGCTCCAGCGGCACATATCGGCTCGCCT
>JASHSD010000987.1 GCA_030036985.1 Bryobacteraceae bacterium | reverse complement strand
GGATACGTGAAGACGTCGGGTTGGGCACTTTTCAGATTTCGCAAATAAAGCCATTGACCGGCGAAGTTTTCGATCAGCGCCTGAGATCGATCGTCCGCAAGCATGCGGCGCACCTCGGCTTCAAGAACCTTCGGCTCGTGCAGGCGCCCCTGTTCGGCGATGGCGAGTAGACGATCGTCCGGCGCGCTGCTCCAAAGGAAGTAAGAGAGCCGCGAAGCCAGCTCCGTATCGCTCACGCGATAGTTGGTTCCGGGCGCAACGTGCGGCGGGGTCTGCTCGAATCGAAAAACAAATTGCGGATTCGCCAGAATCAGCTCCACCGCGGCGCGAATGCCGGAATCGAAGTCGCCATTCTTGCGCCCGGCCTGGTAAGCGCTGAGCAGGTCTTCGCGATCCGCGTCGGTGATTGGCCTTCGATACGCCCGCCTTGCCAGATTGCTCAAAATCCTGTTGGCGCAGGCGATCTCATCGTGCTCACTTGTCGGACGGCAGACGAAGATCTTCCTCCGGCTGGGCGTGTCGCTGACGCCGGTCACGTTGTAAGGCCCGCTGACGCCGATGTTCCGCAGATGGGGCAATGCGGTCAGCCCCTGCGTGCGGCCCACGAAGAGGTCTTCCATGCTCTGCTCGTAAGGCATCACGAAGTCGTCAACCGGCCCCGCGCTCCTCTCAATGAATGATGCCGATATCACCTGCGGCCCCGCCTTGATGCGGATCGGCGGCGTGCGCAGATCGTCATCGACCTTCATGTGCGGATTGACCGGGAGTAATGCAACCTTCTCTCCGTTCACCGCAACTTCAAGGTCTTCGTCTTTCGCGTAGGTCCCGAACAGAAGCGTGTTGGTGGTGAAGTAGAGCGTCATGCGGAAGCTGTATTCGCCATCCGCCGGAAAGTTGTGCGTGAACACGATGCCGCCGCGCGTACCGAGCGGCGTGCCTTCCACATGATGCGTCTGCGAAAACGTCGAAGGCAGGTGATAAGTGTCCACCTGCGGACTCATGGTGGGATCGCCCACCGCCAGACGGCTGATATTTCCCGCGGCGCGGATGTAACCATCCATGAGCGTGGGCGAAACGTTCAGCACTTCGGACATGTTGTCGAAGCCGTGGCTGCTGTCGTCGGCCGGAAGCCAGTTCGCCGGATCGATTTCCAGATCCAGCAGGTCCCGCACGGAATTCGCGTATTCCGTGCGGTTCAGGCGATGCAACGAAGGCCTGCCGGGATTGGGATTGGCCAGCGCTGCCTTATCCAGACTGTCTTCAAGGTAGGTGGCCAGGCCGTCGAGCGCGGCTTTGTCCCGCTTCATGCCGGCCGGCGGCATCATACCGGCGCGCAGTTTGACGATCGCCTTCTCCCATTCCGCCGCGTCGTGCTCGGGATGGGTCACATCGAGCGCGGTCAGCGCGAGCCCGCCGGATTTGACCCGCTCGTTGTGGCATCCGCCGCAGTATTGATTGATCACGGCGCGCTGCGGGCTTTGGGCCCACAACGCGCCGGTGAATCCGATAAGAGCTACCAGGGTCCGCATAGGTCAGAAGTGAATGCGCAGACCGAACTCCAGTTGCCGCGGAGCATTGGCCTGCCCATTGACGACGCCCCATGTCTGCGGGCTGTCGATGTTCAGGCTCGGAGTGGAGGGTTGGAAGTGATTCAGGATATTCGTGAACTGGAAAATCAGCGTCGCGCTGACGCGTTCGGTTCCGCGGATATCCTTTGAGATGGTTGTATCCAGGTTCCACGTGGGGAAACCGCGAAGCACGCCCGCGCCGCCGGCATCCGTATCGAGACCCAGAACCAGCCTGCCGAATTCCGAATAAACCGCTGCCGGATTGGCGAACATGTTGAGTCCGCTGCCGCCCGCGGAAAGGTTGCCGTTGGTTCCGATGCCGCCCGTTGCCACCACGCCCTGATGCAAAGAGTTCCCACCCGTGTAAGCGGTAAGGAGGACCGCGTTCTCATAAGCTGAGTTACTGTTGCCATACTCTTCGCCGAAGGCTTGGGCATCCGCGTTCGTGCCCGTGCCCTGACTAACTTCGAGCGGCGCGCCGCTCTGCGCGGTAAAGATCGGGGCAATCGACCATCCTCCCAGCAGCCGACCGATGATACCCGATTGCGAGCGATAACCGGGCACGTGATAAAGCAGCGCCAGGTTATAAACGAAGCGAATGTCAAAAGGTTGCGGCCCGTAAGACTCCTGGAGGTTCCAGGGGTCCACCACGGTCTGCGAACTGCTGCTTTGCGCGGAATCGCCTGTGCCCATGGCGCGGCTCCAGGTAAAGTTGGAGCGCCCCGTCAGCCCGTGCCAGTTCTTTGTCGTCAGCGTCAGGAACGCGGCATTGTAGTTGCCGTAGCCGAGGCTGGCGGCGAGTTCGTAAGAATTAAGCTGAGGTCCGACTGCGCCGCCAAGAGCCGGCGCGGAAAGCAGCGTACGGCCCAGCGTCCAACTGGACGAAGAGTTCAGCGTCGACCAAAGGTTATAGACCAGGGTCGAAGTAATGTTGGTCTTTTGCTGTGCCGCCACCGCGGCTGTGCAGCTCGAGTATCCCTTGCAATAAGCCGAACTGTCGCCGCCCAGAGCTGCCTCAAAGAACGGTTGCGCCTGAATCGTCTGGTCTTGACTTACTTCCTGGTAAAGGTTCGCGAACGCGTTGGCGAATGTTTGACCATCGAGCGTAGTCATGGTCGGCACGGCGTTGATGTTGATCAGGTCGTACTCATTCCGGATGATGCGTCCGATATAACCGGCTTCGAGCACGAAGTTCTGCGAAATGGCGCGCTGGATGGTGACGTTGAATTCGTCCGAGCGGTCCGGGCGGAAATTGACGTCGACGCCCGCGCCGTCGCCGGCGATCGCATTGCCGCCGACGCCGGGAAAGTAGGGCTGGGCAAGCGTCGAGGTCACCGGCACCAGAGGCGCGGTGAGACCGTCGGTCCCGATGCGGAACGCGGTCGAGGGAGTCACGCCGTCCGCGCCCAGGCAGCCGCCGGTCGCGCTGACGCCGATGCACTGGTCGACCTGTTCCAGTCCGGCGCCAAGAGCCGGACTGCCCACGATGCGCCCGCCGTTCAGCCGGCCGTAGACCCGCACATAACCGCCGCGGAGTACCGTCTGTCCGTTGCCGAGAACCTTACCCAACAGCCCATCGTGGGCGCCGGGACTCCAGGCGGCCGAAAGCCGCGGGCTGACCTGACCGAAGAAGGTATTGAACGGCGTCGTTCTGCCTCCACTGACATTGGCGGGCGTAGCGAAGCCGACCTCGGGGACCATGGGATGACCCGCCAGTGCGGCCGTCTCGGTCTCCTGGAGATAAGTCGTGAGGCTGAGCGGCTGAGCGGAGGTATTGACGAGCATGACGGCCTGAGCTTCGGTGGGCGCCATCTGAATGTCGTAGCCGAGCCCGTAAGTCAGCGTGAAATTGGGGCGCAGATGCCAGCTGTCGGTGAAGTACTCGTTGTAATCGGGGACGATGGCATGGATTTCAATCGGCTCGCCCGTGGGATTCAGATTGAGGCTGGTTCCGCTTCGGGTGTACATGACCTGCGATTGCGACACGATCCCAAGCACCTCGGCATAGAGGTTGGTCCAGTTGGTGATCTGGGCGGTAGGTAAGCCGGACGGAAGGTACGCGGCGGGCATGCTGATTCCCGAACCCTGGCCGATCTGATAGGTCAGATCGGCATCCGTCGCAATGCCGTTGTCGTTGCGCGTGTAGAAGTCGCCGTCCCGCATGAACGACGCGCCGTAGCGGAAAAGATGATTGCCCCAGGACTGATTCAGATCGTCGCGATACGTTTGGTTGTGGCCGTCCCACGCGCGCTGGCGGGTCGAACCGGAGTTGACGTTGTACGGGATCAGCGCTCCCGAGGTCTCGCCGCCGATCTCGACGGCGCCGCCCAGACCGGGAAGTTGGGGAACACCGCCGTCGTCAGCCCAGTCCCAGTAATTGCGCAGAAAGCTGAAGCGAAAATCGTTGGTCAGATTCGGTGTGAGGATTGTCGTAAGGCCCGCCACCAGATACTCCGCCTTCTGTGGCCGCGGCGCGCTGGCCGTTGCTTGGCCGAAGGTGTCTCCCGGCAACGCGCCGCCGATATCCACCTGGCTGGAGGTGAGTTGGTTGTAGTTGTAGTAACGGTCGCTCACCATGAAATGGTTCTTTTCGCCAAAGTCGTGGTCGATGCGGCCCACCACGAAGTTCGAGGTCTGCGGCAGGTTGATCGTCGATCTATAGCCCTGCGTGTTGTACTGATCGCCGAACGAAGGATCGTTCGCCAGCGGCATATATTTCTGCCAGATCTGATTCACGATCGGGTTCAGCCCGATGCCCAGCGGATCGCAGAGAGAACCGGTGGAGCAAACCGCGGGTTGGTAGGTTGTGCCATTGACCGTGACCGGATAGGGATTCAGGTTGTAAGCCTGATACACGCCTGACGCGTTGGGAACCTGAATCACGCCCGCGCGCATGAGTGTAGAGGGAACGTCTGTTTCGTAGGTCGTCTGGTCCGGATAGCGGAAGCCCTCATAGTTGGTGAAGAAATAGGTTTTGCCGCCCCAGAATTTCGGCGCGGCCGGACCCCCCAGTGCGCCACCGAACCGGTTCTGGTGGGTGTCCGGCAGAGGAGTGTAGGCCAGCCCGTCGGACGGCGTGTGATCGTTCTTCCAGGTGTTCGCCGCCCCGATGTTCGTGGCGTAATAGTAGTCGTATAAAGCGCCGTGGAACGCGTCCGTGCCGCGCTTGGTCACCATCTGGACCTCACTGCCCGCGGCGCCGTTGAAGTCGGCCGTCTGATTCGAGATTCCGACCTTGAACTCCTCGATGCTTTCGACGGGCGTGGGCACAACTCCCGCGGGTCCATTGCTGGCATTAACCGTGTAGCTGTTGTTCGTGCCCGCCATGTCGTCGCTGTTGTTGCCGCCGTCCAACTGGAAGGCGCTTTGGTCGGACTGCGTTCCGGCTACTTGACCGGACGGCGTCACGCCGACCTGAAGCACGGCCAAGGCGTTGGCGTCGCGTCCGAAGTTCGGAAGCAGCAACAGGGATTCCCCGCTGATGGCGGTTCCCACCGTCGAATTTGTCGTCTGAAGCTCCGCGCCTTGGGATGCGGCGACTTCGATCGTCGCGGCCACCGTTCCGATCTCGAGCGTCACATTCAGCGTGAGATCGGAGCCCACTTCCACCGTCTGGTGGTCGATTTTCGCCGTCTTGAAACCTTCGCTGGATACTGCCAAGTCGTATAGTCCCGGCGGAATATTGGCGAAGATGTAGCGGCCGTCCGCGTTGGTCGGGGTGGATCGAACCGTTCTGGTTGAGGCGTCGGTGAGCTGGACTTCGGCTGCTTTTACCGAGGCGTCCTGGGGATCGGTCACGCGACCGGCAATGCTGCCGGTACCTGCGGATTGGGCAAAAACTACAAGCGGAGAAGCCAGACAGACGCACGTAACCCACGCCCAAATTGGTCGCTTAAGCGTCTGATCTATCTGTAACTTACGTTTGTAGGTCAAGTGGCTCTCCTTAAGTATACTAAGTTGATAGGATAAATAGTCTACATCTGGACAGTCAAGCGTGCGGCTCGATTTCTTCAGAATTTTTTTGTTGTTTTTGTGGGGCAGGTCTTCAGGCCTGCCGCCGGGCTTCTGCCCGGCCCGAGACCGCTATTTAACTCCAAGCCGCCCGGAAGGGCGGGCTGGCAGCGTCGAAGCGCCGGCCCCACAATAGTATGTTCTCCGACATTGGCCGAACGCCTGCCAATATTCCGCCGGAGGTTATTAATGCGCGGAATACTCTTACTGTTCGGCTTGGTTGCCGGGATGGGGCTGATGAGCCTCGCTCCGCAGGCACAGGCTCAGGTCTCCGTCAACATCGGACCCGAACCGGTTTGCCCTTATGGTTATTACGACTACGCGCCATACCCGTGCGCACCCGCCGGATACTACGGCCCGGAATGGTTCGTGAACGGCGTATTCATCGGCGCCGGTCCCTGGTTTCACGGACCGAAGAATTTTCATGGTTACGTGAACAACCATTTCCATCCGGAACACGGCTACAAGGGGCCCATGCCGGCGCGCGGTGAACACCCGGTCGAAGCCAATCGGGCGACAGCCAGGAATTTTCACGGCAATGAAATGCGGGATGGACGCGGGCACGTCGTCAAACACTAAACACCCGAAGAATGCTTGGGGAAAGGCGCGGGCGCGATTTCAAACGCGCCCGCTTCGCCTATTTGAAGCTGTTGAGCGCTTCCTGCTCGTCCTGAAACGTCGGGATCAGCTTGGTGAGACCCGTCATATCGAGCAGTTTCCTGATCTCCGGCCCCGGATTCAGCATTTTCATGGCGCCGCGGTTCTTCACCAGGTGTGAATAGCAGCTCATCAACTGCCCCAGACCCGCGCTGTCGATGCGCCGGACCCCGCTGAGGTCGATGATCACCCTGGAATCGCTCTGTTCCAGAACTTCGCGCCGAAGCTCATCCAGTTCCTGCGCCGAATGCGTCAGTTCGGCGTTGGATTTGAACTGCAGCACGGAGACTCCGCTGGTCTGTTTCCACCAGAGGCTGGAAGATCGCAGATCCTCCGCCAGGCGCTCGCTCACCCGCAACTCGTCGAAGCACTCGTCGCAACCGAGATAATGCGCCTCGAATTCCTCGACGCCGTCGGCATCGAGCGCCCGCGAAAGATATCGGGCGATCACCTGCTCGCGCTCCATTGGTTCCTTCTTGCAGACCATTCTTTCGTCCACCAACCTAGTGCTCAGTGCCCGCGCTTCGTTTCACCTCTACGTTCCAGGCGCGGCGGAACCGTTCTTTGGCTCGGAACAGCACCACCCGGAACTGCGTGTCGGTCATCCCCCATTCGCTGCAGATCGATTCCTTGCTCCTGCCGTCCAGATAAAGCGACCGAAGAACCATACGATCCCGCTCGGCCAGCTCCCGCAGGCCGTTATCGACGGACTGACGAATGTCGAGAGTATCCGCTTCCGGACGGATTCCGGGGTCCGGGACGGGGGTATCGGGATCGTACGCCGGCTCGCGCCTCTGTCGGCGACGATGTTCAAGAATCACGTTCCGGCAGACACCGTTGAGGAAGGCGCCCAACTCCTCAGTGTTGCGGATCAGGTTACGCTGCTCGGCACGCAGAAAACGAACAAGCGTCTCCTGAACCAGATCGTCCACGTCCGGGCAGCCGTGCCCCAGATGATACAGGACCTTGTATCGGAGTTTGAGCCGCAGCCGCTCGATGAATCCTTCATCCAAGTCCATGATATTGATCGAGTGGCGGACCCCGCCAGGTCGCCCGAATCCTTGAGCGGCGTCTGGCCCCCGGGATTATTTCACGCGCGACTGCCGTCGCGAATCAGCCCGCCGCCGCTCCGCTGGCTTTACGACTTTGGAAACATTCCCGGCAAAAGACCGGGCGTCCCTGGGTTGGCCGGAACGGGACCGTGGTCTCGCGTCCGCATTGAGAACAGATTGCCGATGTCTCGACGCGTCCGGGTGGTCCGCTGCGTTCGGAAGGATTGTTCTGACGCTTGATTTTGCATGCCTTGCAACGCTTCGGCTCGTTTTTGAAGTTTTTCTCGTGATAGAACTGCTGCTCACCCGCGGTGAAGACGAAATCCGCGCCGCAGTCCGCACATTTTAAGGCCCGATCCTGAAATTCCGGCATGACACCATCCTGAGGGGGAAAGACGGGGCGCTTGCCATTCGCCCCGCCCGGTTATCGTTGCCTCAAGGCTTCTACTCGACCTCGCGGCGACTTTTCTTCCGGTTGCGTTTCCGCGCCAGCGCCTGCTTGACGCGCAGTTTCTCGCCCGGCTTCAAATAAAAAGAGTGCCTCTTGACCTCTTTGATGATGTCTTCCTGCTGCACCTTGCGCTTGAAGCGTCTGAGGGCGTTTTCCAGGGTTTCACCTTCCTGGAGTCTTACTTCAGCCAAAACTTACGACACCTCCAAACCGATCAGAGATTAACCTTGGCCGCATCGGCCAAGGTACTGATATCATATGTGCTTGTCCGAAAAAGTCAAGCCCGAAGTCCGGATTTGCCCCCGCTGAACCCCCTGACGCATGAACAACGTCCTCGCAATATTACTGGCCGGCGGAGCTGGCGAACGGCTGTTCCCTCTCACCCGCGACACGGCCAAACCCGGAGTCCCCTTCGGCGGCGTTTACCGAATCGTCGATTTCACGCTCTCCAACTGCATGAACTCCGACGTTCGCAGAATCTTCATCCTAACACAGTACAAATCACTGGAACTAAACAGACATATTCG
>JASHSD010000986.1 GCA_030036985.1 Bryobacteraceae bacterium | reverse complement strand
CGACGCGCGCGGGCTTGAGGTCCTTCTTCTGGTATCGCTTCAGAAAGGCGATGCCGCCCAGTTCGCGGGAACTCCAATGCGGCGGAATGTGAACGTCATAGACGGCGATGGCGTAGTAATCGGTCTGCCACGGCGGGGCGCCGGTTTCGCCGAGCTTCAGCTCCGCGGCATGCACCGGCAGCGCGCTTTCCCAGCGGATCACCACGGTTCCCGGATCCGGTTTCGCGTGCGCGTTCTCGATGGCTTCACGCTCCCGCGTGGGTCCCAAAATCCCGAGACCGGCTATCCCGACGCCCTTCCCGATGCCGGCATCCCAATCGCCGCCGGATTCGCGCGCAAACTGCGGCAGGTCGGGAAGGTTCTGCAGACGCGTGTTCTTGACCCAAGGCGAGTCGCGCAGAATCTTGTTCGCGTCGCTCTGGTCCCACTGGTCGACCGGTTTGTTGCGCCAGCTGACGGGATTATCGGCGGCAGCGAGGAGGGTCGCCGCGGCGAAAAGCAGGCCATGGGTGGGCATGCGGGCCACTGATCGCAGTCTATCAATTCCGGCGAAATCTGTGTCAGAATGGCGGGACATATGACTGCCGGACAATCGATCGGAACCGCTCTTCTGGGCGTCCTCGGTCTTATGACCGTGGCCGCAAGTGCGCAATCGGACAAGCCGCTGACGATCAGGTCGCAGGGAAGCTTCTTCGTCGGCGGCGAAACGAAGACCGTCTCTGCGCCGAGTCAGCCGCCGCAGGATTTCACCGTCAACCAGATGTACGTGCAGTTTCAGCAGCCGATGAACGGCGCGCGGCACGTGCCCGTGGTGATGGTGCACGGCTGCTGTCTCAGCAGCAAAACCTGGGAAACCACGCCCGACGGCCGCATGGGCTGGAACGAATATTTTCTGCGCAAGGACCGCTCGGTCTATCTGGCCGAACAGGTCTCGCGCGCCCGCTCCGGTTTCGACGCTTCGATCATCAATCAGGTGAAAGCCGGAACCGCGAAGCCCGATCAGCTTCCAGGCGTCCTCATGGCCAGTCATCAGACCGCTTGGACAGTGTTCCGCTTCGGCCCCGAATACGGCAAAGCTTTCAGCGACGAGCAGTTTCCGGTGCAGGCGGCGGATGAGCTTTACAAGCAGATGATTCCCGATTTCAACTCGGTTCTGCCCACGCCGAATCCGACGTGGAAGGACATGGCGGCGCTGGGCGTGCAGCTGCACGGAGCCGTTCTGATCGGGCATTCGGAGTCGGGCTTTTTCCCGGAGGAGGCGGCGATGATCGATCCTTCCGGCATCAGGGGCATCGTCTCGATCGAGATGGGGGTGCACCACCACGCTCAAGCCGGATCAGTTGGGGAATCTGGCGAAGATTCCGATTCTCGTGATGTTCGGCGATCACCTCGGCGATGTGAAGGGTCCGTTCGCCGCGGTCTGGCCGAACAATTTCAAAACTTGCCAACAGTTCGTGCAGCAGGTGAAGGCCGCGGGCGGGAACGCCCAACTGATGGAACTGCCGAAGCTTGGCATTCACGGCAACAGCCATATGCTGATGCAGGATAAGAATAATCTGCAGCTGGCGGATTTGATTCTGGATTGGATCGATAAGAATGTTGAGGGTAAGAGAACCTCTGCGAGACGTTGACTCATCATCGGATTTTTCCGAATCTGGACCTCAGAAGGTTGAGGCCGGTTGGTAAGTATCCTGTTAACCGGCGATAGCCGGAGACGTGGCGTTCGACCCGCCCAAATAGCATAATGGCTACTGCCACGAAGACATCGCGGCAGACCCCGGGGAGGAAAAAATGACTCGAAAGTCGTACGTGACGCAGAAAACTGCCATGATCGCCATGGCGATGACACTATCGGTGGCCGGGATGAATGCGCAACTGCCCGGCAGCCTGGCCGGCGCTAACGGTTGTGCGAAGCTTCCGGATTACTCGACTCTCAAGACGGCGCTCGATGCAGCCGTGAGCACATCGGTCGGGCAAAATACCGGACTCACAACCCAGATGTGGGCGACTATCGTCGATCGCGACGGAATCGTCTGCGCAGTGGCCTTCTCGGGCGTAAACCGGGGAGCCCAGTGGCCTGGCAGCCGTGTCATCTCCGCTCAGAAAGCCAACACGGCTAACGCCTTCAGCCTGGACTCGTCTTCTTACAGCGGCGGCGCCGGCGAGAAAAATGGTTTGGCGCTCTCCACGGCAAATCTCTTTTCGGCCGTTCAGCCAGGGGGCAGCCTTTACGGTCTGCAGGCAAGTAATCCCGTGGATACGACGGTGGCCTATCAGGGGCCGTCGGCGAGCTATGGCACCGCAGCCGATCCGATGGTCGGGCAGAAGATCGGCGGTGTGAATGCATTCGGCGGGGGACTTGCGCTCTATACCAGTACGACCTCGTCGTCTGGAACGACCGGGGCGGAGCAGATCGTCGGGGGCGTCGGCGCCAGCGGGGACACTTCGTGCGCGGACCATAATATTGCCTGGTACGTAAGGCATAACCTGGGGCTGGACCACCTCGCGAATACCGCCGGCGTTTCCGGCGACCCTCAGCGTCCCGATAATATCGTCTTCGACATCACTCCGAACCCCTACGGCGGCACCGGAATCAGCGCGGGCGGGTTCGGTCACCCGACGTGCCTCAACCAAACAACGGTCTACCAGACGCTTCCGCCGGTTGTTCCATAACGCACCCCGCGCGGGGCGCGACGTCGCGGCCACCGACGTTAACGCCCTGCGCATCCGGAACAAAATCCGCAGACGCTCCGCGGCATCTGACGTAATCTGAAAGAAAGAAGGAGCCGAAGCCGATGGAAGTGCATTTGACCCCCGACGCGCAGGCGAAGTTGGAGCAGATGGCGCGAGACAGCGGACGCGGCAACGACGAACTGGTAGAGGATGCTGTCATCGGCTTTTATGCCGAACTGGCTTGGGCACGGGAGATGCTCGATCGGCGCTTCGACGATCCGGAGAGCGGTCGCGTAAAACCCATTCCGGGCGAGGAAATCGAAACGTACTTCCGCGAGAAGAGCGCTGCCGCGCGCCGTCGTCTGCAATCCGGCTCGTGACCGGTTGCGGTTTCCACCCGGAAGCTCGTCTTGATCCTGACGAGATCTGGGAATATATTCGGGCCGACAATCTCGGCGTGGCCGACCGGGTGATCGCCGAAATTCTCGACACGATACGCGCTCTGGTGAGATTTCCGCAGCAAGGCTACCGCCGCCCCGATCTGACGTCTCGCCCGCTGCGCTTCAAGCTGGTCCGTGAGTATGTGATTGCTTACGCGCCCCGATAATGGGTCGCGGCTGTGTTCCACGGACGCCGCAGCCCGAGCGTCGTTGCCGCCATTCTCAGAGGAAGAGAGCAATAGACCAGGCTGCAGGCCTGGAAGTTATTCGGCAATCGGAATCGACAGGAGAGCGTCGGCGCTTCAGGAATGTCATTCACGCCGACCATGTCCCAGCCCTCCACCAGGACGCGTCGGATCTGCCTGCGAATAGCTCGCGATTCCTCTTTGTCGATCCCGTGAGGCGATCGAAGCGCTGGATTCTTTACGTCTTCAGAAACGTACCGCGATTCAACTCTTCGAAAGCCTGCCGCAGCTGCTCCTGCGTATTCATAACGATCGGGCCGCGCCACGCCACCGGTTCTTCCAGCGGCTTGCCCGAAACCAGCAGGAATCGAATGCCTTCCGGCCCCGCATCGACCGTCACTTCATCGCCGCGGTCAAAGAGCACCAGCGAACGATTGCCCGCTTCGTACACCGGCGCGCCGTCCGCGGAACCGACCACATCCGTCCGCACCGGAAGGGGGTCACTCGCATTGCCGAATCGCCCCGACCCCGCGAAAACATATGCGAACGCATGCCGCGTCGTCTCCACCGGAAGCGTTTTGCGCTTGCCCGGCGGCACGGAAACATCGATATAAATCGGATCGGCGGCAATCCCGTCGACAGGCCCCTTCTTGCCCCAGAAACTCCCGCAAACGATGTGAACGGCCGTGCCGTCGTTGTCGGTGATCACCGGGATGTCCGGCGCCTTCACTTCCTGATAACGCGGCGGCGTCATCTTGAGCGACGCCGGCAGATTCGCCCAAAGCTGAAAGCCGTGCATCCTGCCCTGCGGGTCGCCCTTCGGCATCTCCTGATGGATGATGCCGCTGCCGGCCGTCATCCACTGGATATCGCCCGCCGCGATCGCGCCGGAGTTGCCCATGCTGTCCCCGTGCTCGACCGTTCCCGCCAGCACGTACGTGATGGTCTCGATGCCCCGATGCGGATGCCACGGAAAGCCCGCGAGATACTCGCGCGGCACATCGTTGCGGAAATCATCCAGCAGAAGGAACGGATCGAAATCGCCGGTGTTGCCGAAGCCGAAGGCGCGCCGCAGATGCACGCCCGCGCCTTCCAGAGTAGGTTGCGACTGAATCAGCCTTTTAACGGCCCGGATAGACATAACTGCCTTCTTTGATGACCCGCCGCGGGCCCGCGATTCACTACTGCCGTTTGACAGGCTTGCCGAAGACCTCGATCTTGCCCACATCGATCCATCCGCCGGGGCCGTGTCCGCTGCCCGGAACGAGACTGGTGAAGCCGACCTCGTCCACTTTGCTCAGATCGAGGTTTTTCACCAGATTCCCCGTGGTGACAAGCTTCGCGATATTCAGCCGCAGCCAATGCACATCGGCAAGCGAGAACTCATCGGTGTGCCAGTCGGTCGGCGAACCATCCGCGTGATCGCCGACATACCAGGTGCCGTCGGCGAGCTTCACCATCGGGTGCACTTGTTGGAAGCCGGACGTCTTTGTGACCCAGCGAATCATGGCCAGTCCGGTGAGATCGACGTAGTTGTCTTTATCGCGCAGTGCGGCCGCGCAGGTCTGTTCGCAAAGGCCGGTCCAGAGGTGCACGGGATTGCTTTCATTGCCCGCCGCCCCGGTGATCTGAATTTCCTTGGCGCCCGGCCCGTAAAGTTTCAGCTCGAGATTTGCATGCGTAACGGCGTCGGCGGGATTCACGCCCTGCTCGCCGCCCGCGGCTTTCCACTCCTCGCTCAGAAAGAGCTGAGGACGGCTGGGGCCGCGGCCTTCCCGTCCCGGACCTGGCCCGCGTTGCGCGGCTGCCGTGCCGATCATGCACAGAGGCAGAAGGAATATCATCAGAGTTCGTTTCATCGGCTACTGATTGTATCGCTAAAGCAGTCGGACACGCGACTTCAGTCGCGTCTTTAAAATGTCGTACCCAAAACGCGACTGAAGTCGCGTGTCCAGTACGAAGTCGCGTGTCCGGTACGGCGCAAAGGTAAAAATGGAGACAACGCCCCAATGAGACCGCGTTATCGCGTCGAACAGGTCGGCAGTCTGTTGCGTCCGCCTGAATTGCTGGAAGCGCGCGCGGCTTACGCGGAAGGCCGGCTGGCGGAGCCGGCGCTGCGCGAGGCCGAAGATCGCGCTATCGGCGATGCGCTACGCCGACAGCGCGAAACCGGCATCGATATCCGCACTGACGGCGAGATGCGCCGCGGTTCATGGTTGAGCGATATGGCCGATGCGGTCGACGGCTTCGTTCCCGATCGCGTCATTCTCGATTGGAAAGGACCAGGCGGGAAGGCCGAGGCCAGCACCGCGCTCGCGGCCGGCGAAAAGCTGCACAAACGGCGCAAGCTGACCGCGCACGAACTGCCGTTCCTCCAGAGCCGTGGGGCGGCCGCGCATCCTTTCAAAATCACGATTCCCGCGGCTTCGAATTTTCTCGTCAGTTCTTACAAAGACGGCATTACCGATCGCGTGTACCCGACGCGCGCGGATCTGCTTCGCGATCTGGTCGATATCGTTCGGGATGAAGTCGCGTGGCTCCGGAGCCAGGGCGTGCCCTACATTCAGTTTGATGCGCCGTATTATTCGTTCTACTTCGATCCGGCGCGAAGGGATTGGATGCGCGCGGCGGGCCGCGATCCCGACCGCGAACTCGAAGACGCTATCGCCGGCGACAACGCGCCCTTCGCCGGCATTCCGCGCGAGAACGTCACCTTCGCCGTTCACATCTGCCGCGGCAACAGCCGCAGCCGCTGGTATACCGAGGGCGGCTACGACGCCATCGCGGAGAAGCTGTTCGGTTCACTCGATGTCGATACCTTCCTGCTCGAATACGACACCGAGCGCTCCGGCGGTTTCGAGCCTCTGCGACTCGTGCCTCGCGGCAGGACGGTGGTGCTGGGGCTGGTGAGTTCGAAGGAGCCGGCGCTCGAATCGCCGGACGATCTGCGCCGCCGCATCGACGCCGCGGCGAAATACATCCCGATGGAAAACCTGGCCCTCAGCACACAATGCGGCTTCGCCTCCACCGCGCCGGGCAACCTGCTGACGATGGACGAACAATGGCTCAAGCTCGAATTGGTCGCCGAAACCGCACGCGCGGTTTGGGGGACATGAGAGACAATCAGGATGAACCGCATGGCCGGACTGAGCGATTTTGAGAAACTGCTGCCGTCGCTCTCACCCGGCGAGAAGGCGCAGATCCTGAAATGGGTAGTCCAGGAACTGAGTGAAGCCTTCCCCGGAATCGATTCGCGCCCCGACGTCTGCGGCGGCGAACCCTGCATCGTCCGGACCCGAATCCCGGTGTGGCTTCTGGAGCAGGCACGCCGGCTGGGAACGAGCGAGCAGCGGCTGCTCGCGGCCTACCCATCGCTCCGCGCGGAGGACCTTGTCAATGCCTGGGCATACGCCCGCTCCCATGCCGCCGAGATCGAGCGACAGATCCGCGAAAATGAGGCCGCTTAGTGGCCCGTTTCTATTCAAACGAGAACATTGCGATGCAGGTTGTCACGGAACTGCGGCGGCTCGGGCACGACGTGTTGACCTCGCTGGACGCGGGCAACGCGACTCCGCGGCGCCCGACGCCGACGTACTGGCCTTCGCCGTTGCCGAGCGGAGAATCCTGTTATCGCACAACCGTCGCCATTTTCTACAGCTGCATCGGCGCGTAGGGAATCATCCCGGCATGGTGCTTTTGACCTTCGATGCGGATTTCGAAAGACAGGCGAAACAAGTCGACGCCGCAGTGGCGGATGTGCCGGAGATGCAAAACCAAGTTGTCCGCGTCAACCGCCCTGGTTGACACCTCCTTTCCATCGTGGCTTCTTGCCACGTTTAACGGGCGGCTTCACGCCCGATTCCGGTGCAGCGCCGGGTCGATGGCCTCAGCCATTCCACCCACATCGAACCCGCCGCCCAGAAACTCGTTCACCTTTGCGGCCGTTGCCCCGGGATCGGAGATGGCTTTCGCGTACTCGATCGCCAGCACCTCGGTTCCGGGCCGCCGCGCCAGCATCGCGGTCACGCGCGCCATCATGCGCTGGTACTCGTCCTTCAGCAGTTTGCGCCGCTCGGGCGTGGCCAGTTCGGCCTTGTCGCGGCGCACCAGCATGCGCTCCTGCGAATCGAGCACTTCGTCGAGATCGCGCCGGCTCAGGATGATGCGGCAGGGCAGTCCAGCGGGCACCGCGGACAGCAGCGGCGCCACGATCTTGACGGCTTTGCCGCGTCCGGCACTGGCCAGCCATTGCGAGTCCTTCATCAGCTGCTTCACCGGCTCGAATTCGAGGTAGCCGCGCGGATTGTCTTCATCGGCGCGGCGTTCGCCGTCGGTCAGCGCGGTCATGCCGCCGGCCACCAGCATCTGCATGAACATCGAGGTTCCCGAGCGCGGCAAACCGGTGACAATGACCAGCGACTCCGCCAGCGGGGGCATATTGCGCGCTGCCGGAATTGTCGGCCGGACCGCCGGCTGGTCGACGGATTTCTCCACACGTTCAGCCAGAGGCGCGCGGCGAGGAGAACGCCGTCGCCTCATCCGGCGGGCGAGGCGGCGATGTTCGAGCGCCGCCTGCGCGTCGCCGAGATGTTTCTCGAGCAGCGCGGCGAGGCGCATATGCGCTTCCGGAAAATGCGGATTGAACGAAATGGCCGCGCGAAAGGCTTCCGCCGCGCGGTCGTACTCCTTCATGCCCGCGAGCGCGGCGCCGAGCAGGAAATGCGCCATCGGATAGTGGTAGATCCGCTGCAGCGCGTCGAGCGTCGATTGCGCGGCGTCGTCGAATTTCCGCCGGCGCAGGGCCACCCGGCACAAACCGAGATGCGCATGCGCGTTGTCGCCATCGATCTCGAGCGCCCTGCGATAGACCTGCTCGGCATCGGCCCACCGGCGCAGCTTGATAAACAGATCGGCGGTCTGGAGGAAAAGACCTGGCCGCACCAGGTGCGCCCGCTTCACCCGCGCGAGCGCCTCCAGCGCTTCTGAATAGCGCTTTTCGCCCGTCAGCACCTGGGCTTTCAGGTAATCGATCACGGGCGGCTGATAGCGCAGGAGATTTTTCCAGTGCGCGAGTTCCTTGTCCGCTTTTTCGTCTTCCTTCGGTTCTGCCGCCCGATCGGCCGCCTTCACCTTCGCTTCCTCATACAGGGCGCGGCGGCGACCGTCGAGATCGTCGACAATGCGCCGCATCTCCTCTCTCATGCCCAAGGCCTGGCACGAAACGAAGAGGTGCACGGCAAAGCGCTGTTCGTCGGGATCGGCTTCGTACAGCTCGCGGAAGATCTCGTAGGCTTCGATGTGCCGGTTGTCGTCCTGATAAGCTTCGCCGAGGTTATAACGAAGCTCGCCGATCGTTTTGCGGACCGCGATTTCGCGATTCTCGTTCGGCCGCTCGATGTAGCCGAGCGCGACCAGTTGTTCCAGCGCTTCGTGCGCGGCCATGGGATCGAGCCGTGTGTGCGGCGGATGGCGCCCGTCCGCGCCGGGAACGTCTTCCCAGCTCGGAATGGCGGTGATGGCCGGCGCCGGTTCCACGAACGCCTGCGCGAGCACTTTGCCATCCATATCTTCGCCCACCGGCAGTCCATAAAGCGTGAGGATGGTCGGCGCCACATCGAGCACCGAGGATCCATGCAGCAATTCGTCCTTTTTGATTCCGGGTCCGGCGATGGCGAGGATGCCGAAGTCGCGATGCTCGATCGCGGGTCCCGCGGGAATGTCGGGAATGGCGGCGGGCCGCAGATGATCCGGATGGAAACCATGATCGGACATCAGAATCACGGTCACGTCATTGCCGTTTTTGCCGGCCTTGCGGAGCAGGGTTCCGAGCATCTGGTCGTGGAATTCGTATGCCTTCGTCACGACGTGGCTGTAAAGTTCGAAGTCGCGCTCCGGGATCCACGACTGACGCGGCGGGTGATACTTCATAAACCCGTGGCAGAAGTGATCGATGGCGTCGTAATAGACGGCGAAGAAATCCCACGGTCGGTTGTCGAGCAGCCAGGTGGCTGCGGAATGGATGCTGACACACTCCGAGAGCGTGCGCATGCAGCCGGCGAGGCGCTTGTCCTTACTCTGATCGATCTCTTTGGCGAGCGGGATAAACGGCTCGACCATCGCCGGCGTCAGCAGGTCGGGGTGCATGCGCAGATCGGCGAGGGTTTCCGCCAGGTCCGGCGGGTAGACGGCATTCGGCAGCAACGGCCAGCCCTGGTCGAGCGGCCGATTGGCGCGATGGTAATGATCGGAGACCATGACGCCGTCGATCGGCTCGGCGGGATGGCTGGGCCACCAGCCGATGACAACGCTGCGAAGACCGTTCTGATTGAGAATATTCCAGAGCGCCTTGGATTTGCGGGAAAGATTGGTGACGGGCTGGACGGCGGATCCGTCCGCGGTGGGTTCGGAGAAACCGTGGATGCCGTGCTTGAACGGCCGCTTGCCGGTGGCGATGGAAGTCCAAAGCATGGGCGAGAGCGGCGGATGCAGCGTCGCGATCTGGCCCATGGCGCCGCTCTCGACAAGCCGCTGGACGTTGGGCATGCGCCCGGCGTCCATGAGGGAATGGATGACCTTCCAGTCGGCGGCATCCCAGCCGACGAGAAGAACCTTACGTGAGGTCAATCTGAATTATACGGCGGATTTCCGGCGTCGCCGGCGCAGAACTTCGACTCCGGCCGCACCCGCGGCGAGCAGCGCCAGTGCCGCTGTCGAGGGCGCCGGGGTGCTGGGCGGCCCGGCGGGCGGGGTTTGTCCCGTCGTGATGGCGGCGCCGTCCTGGGCGTAGGCCCAGTCGATGGCCGTAAGTTCGTAGGGTCCCATGTTCCCCGAGGGCTCGTCCTCATAAATCAGCTGGACCCAGCCGTAATCTGTCACGTCCCCGGCGGTCTTAAATTTAAA